>CAYXPO010000335.1:0-5764 GCA_964466925.1 uncultured Nitrospirales bacterium | reverse complement strand
ATTGCCCGCACAACTGCTACGACGCGCCGCCTCGCGCGCCCGCGACAGCGCGGGCAGCAACACCCCCGCCAGAATGGCGATGATCGCGATCACCACCAGCAATTCAATGAGCGTAAAGCCACGTGTTTTCATTCGGTTTCTCCGGTCCCATTCGTCGTTGATGTCTTTGGCGTCCGTAATTTTTTTTGCTGAACGCTGATTGCTGATTGCTGAACGCCCTTAATCATGGAGTGGGCATGAAGGAATCGAGGCGTTGCCGCCACGCGGCGCGTTCTTCGGGCGTCATGAGGAAGTCGAAGGAATTGGCGGCGCGGAGGGCTTTCACCAGGTAGAGGAGGTATTCGTAGTGGGCGTTCATGACGAGTTCTTCGGTGACGGACCGCGCGGTCTGGGCGTCGAGGAGTTCGAGCATCGAGGCTTCACCCTGGGCGTAGGCGTTTTTCACCACGTCGTAAGTTTTCAGGGCGGCGGCGGCAGACTCCTGGGATTGCGCGATGGCCACGAAGGAGGACTGGGTGATTTGGGTGGCTTGGCGGATGGCCTGCTCCAATTTGCCCTGGGTGCTGGCGCGTTCGAGTTTCAACCGGGCGAGGGTTTCTTCGGCCTTGATGCGCGCGGCTTTTCGCGCGCCGCCGGAATACAGGGGCAGGGAGGCTTTGACTCCCACCTGCCATTCCGTGTCGTCGAGTTCCGCCAGCGAGAATTTGATGCCGAGGGGCAGGGGCAAGTCGGAGGTGGAGCCTTTGCCGGCCTTGTACAGGTCTTCGGAAAGTTGTGCCTGGGCCGCGACAATCGGCAGATAATATGAGCGTTCCGTGGATTGCAGGGCGCGCTCCTGGGCCGCGATGCCGGCGTCGTATTGCCCCAATTCCGGGGACCGGGACAGTCCTTCGCTCAACAGGAACTTTTGCAGTTTGAGAAAGGTCTCAGGGGCGTTGAAACACGCGGCAAGACCGGTATTCGCGGCGGCGAAGGCGGTATCGTCCGCGGAGATTTCTCCGGGGGCGATGGATTCGTCCTGGGGATGGTTGATGAGGCGGTTGAGGGCGGTATCGGCGGCGGCGCGTTTGGCTTCGGCGTCGGTGACGCCTTTGCGGGCGGTGGCCACTTCGGCCTGCCAGCGGGTCACTTCAATGGGGCCGGCAATGCCCGCGCCCCGGCGCACCTGGGCGGTCTGCAAATGCTCGCGAACGCGGTCCAGCAAATCGCGCTGGATGCGTTCATAGGCGCGGGCGCGGAGGGCGGTGATATAGGCGGAGGCGGTTTCGAGCACCAGATCGAGGCGCTGCCGCTCGCGCTCCAATTCACGCCCCCGCTGAAGGTGCTTTTGCGCCTCGATATTGGCGAAGGCGGGTTCCGCGAACAACACTTGGGTCAGCGTGATGGAGGTCTTGACGGTCCACTCAGGCTGGAGGCCGTTGCTGGCTTGGGCGCGGTCGCCATCCACGTTCAATCCGAGCGCGGAGAGTTCCACGGAAGGCCGGAGTTTGGCTTTGGCCTCGCGGATGTTTTGCGCGCCCGCCGCCACAGTTTTATCCGCCGCTTTCAAATCCAGGTTCGCTTCCACGGCTTCCCGCACCGTTCCCGCCAGGGTGATTTCACGCGCGGCCTCCCCCGGCAGGTCGTTGAGCAATTCCGCGTCTGTGCGCACGTCCCACGAAGGGGTGATGCCCAGTGCGCGGGCCGCCGCCATGTTGATCACAAGATGCGGCGTTGCGGGCATGTCCACGGGAAGCGATTCGGGAGCTTCGCCGGCGCGAATGCGGCGAATGTACAAGGCCGCGCGGCGGACACGGCGCTGGAGTTCGTCCCCGGGCAGGGCCGAAGCGAGCATGCCGTCTTCCACCCAGGCCCGGCCGGCGGCGGAAAAACACGGGAGGCGGCGCTCTTGGCATCCCGCGATGAAGGCCCGCCATCCCGCTTCGTCAAAATGAAGCAGGTTGGCGGCGTATACGGCCTGGATGTCCGCGGGCAGTTGCGCAAGAGTATCCTGGGGCGCGGCGGCGGCGGGAATCACCACGGCGGAAACGCCAAGGGTTTCGGCGGTTTTGACCACACCGGCCACATCGCCCGCGAAGGCGGACGGCATCAGCACGGCCACGCGCTTGAACGCGGCGATTTTTCCAAACAATGCCAGGTCTTGTTTGAAGGTTCCGGGGGCGGTCACATAAACAAGATTGGACACGCCCGAACCGCCTTCTTTGCGGGGCAACGGCACGATTTCACGGTCCGGAGCAAAAAGCGCAATCACAGGTTTTGCCCACTCCCCGCCCGAACAGGCCGCTGCGGAGGCAACAGGACCCATCGCCACAATGATGTCGGCGGATTCTCTTTTTTGCAGGGCCTCGAGCGCGGCCCGCGCACCGGCCAGCGTCCAATCGGACTCGACCGTCAGTTTGGCGGGCAGGTTTATGGATTCACCGCCCTGCGCGAGTTTTTGAAGTTCCTGATCCAGCGCCTGGATCATGGCGGTGTTTTTGGCCTCCGGTCCGTCAAAGACAAGGCCGATGCGGGTCTGGGACAACGCCGCGGGAGCGATCATCGCCAGAAATAGGGCCAACCATGCCCTCCAGTGCGTTGTTCTCTGTTTCATGGTCCCAATCTCCTCGTTCTGTAAAAATTCATCAGGCCGCGCCTTCCGATGGTTGAGCGGTTATGGCCGCGGGCTCCGTGTCGGGCATGCGCGAACAACGCGTGGCAATGCAGGCGGTAATGAAGTAGACCCCCGAGAGCATCCACAGAACATTATAGTTGAAGCCAACGTCACGCAGGGGCGCGCCCATCTGGCTCAGTTTGACGAACCCTTCGACCCCCAGGGAGGCGGGGATAAAGTAGGTGACCAGGCGCAGCCAATGGGGAAAGGCTTCCGGCGGCCAGACAAACCCGCAGAAGAAAATGAACGGCATCGAAGTGAACAAGCAGGCCAGCACCGGCACTTCGCGGCTCCTGAAAAGGGGGCCCAGGGTGATTCCGAGAAAAATGCAGGAAAGGAAATAGGGCTGCGCGAAGAGCAGCAGTTCCACGGACGCCACGCGCATCGGGTAGCGGTAGTAGAGGTGAATCATGGCGAGCAGATAGAGCGACGTCAGAAGGCCGATGGAGACGTACGCGGCGGAACGGCCCAACACTATTTTCAACGTTTCCAACAAATCCGGACGGATGCCGCCCAGGGCATACACCCGCTCGTTGGTCACACCGCTCACCATCCCGATGCCTATCAGCAGGGATTGCTGGATCAAGAGGCACATGACGGCGGGAATGGCGTACGCCCCGTAATTGCTGGAGGGATTGAACAGGGGGACGGTGAGCAAGGGCAGGGGATCCTGCGCGGCGAGGGCGCGCCGCGCGGATTGCCCGGCGGCCTGAAAGCGTTTCATCTGGATGCCGGCGCCGAGGACGCGGCTGGCATAGGTGATGCCGCCGCGCAGCTGCCGGTACACGAAGAAATTGCCGGTGTCGTAATAGGCGGCGAGGCGCGTGGCCCCGCCCCGGCGGACCGACCGCTGAAAATCGCGCGGAATCACCAGAATCCCGGATACTTTCCGCTGATAGAATTCTTCCTTGGCCTGCTCCAACGTGGAGGGTTTTGACGCGATGCGAATGTACTCCGTGGCGTCCGTCATCCGGACAAGCTGGCGGCTCAGGGGCGTGCAGTCATTGTCCACGACGGCGAGGGGCACCTCCCGAAGGATTTCATTCAGGTAGGGCACGGGATAATAAAAGGAATAGATGATCACCGCGCCGAAGAGGATGAGCAGCGCGCCCTGATTGCCCTTGATGCTGCGGTATTCTTCAAACCAGGCGCGGATCATACGCGCCCCCAATGATGCTCGTGCTCCATCACGTGCTTCATGCGCGGCAGCATGAGCAGCGGGCCGATGCAGGCGAACAGCGCCAGGATTTCGAGCGTGGGCAGTGAGACGAGGATGGGCGCCCCGCGAAGCGATTGATCAATGAAAAGCTTTAGGTAATGCGTCACCGGAAGCAGTTGCGACCAGATGCGCCCAAACAACGGCATGGCCGCCACCGGGAAGGAAGCGCCGGAAAAGGCAAAGGCCGGAGAGGCAAACAATGCGCCGACACTCAGCGCCATCCGCAGATTGGCGAACACCGCCAGAAAACAAATCCCCAGGCTCTGATAGGCCAGCACATACA
The DNA here is from genome assembly GCA_964466925.1 of uncultured Nitrospirales bacterium. Taxonomy (GTDB): domain Bacteria; phylum Hydrogenedentota; class Hydrogenedentia; order Hydrogenedentales; family CAILVY01; genus CAILVY01. The sequence goes on along the minus strand of CAYXPO010000335.1, from coordinate 1,609 downwards.
CGGCCAGGGCAGCGGTCAACACCCGTTCATCGCCGTTCCGGGGCAGCCCGAGCACGCTGAACAACAGTCCGTTCATCAGCCATCCCACCAGGAAAAAACCAATGGTGTAGGGAAGCAGTTTGCCCGCGACCGCCTTCACCACGCTGCCCCCCGCGCAGGCCAGCCAGCGGTGGCTGGTGCCTTCGCGCAATTCGATCCCCAATGCAAACACCGTCGTGATGATGATGAACAGTTGCAGCAGGCTGGGGAACAGCGGCGTGAGCAGATAATACCCATAATGGAAATACGGGTTGAACAGCATGTGATGGTCAATTTGAATGGGAAGGGCGTGATTCAACGCGGCCTCCCGCGGTTCGCCGCGCTTCTGCCGGACCTGAATATTGATGCCGGCGGAGAGGGTCGCCACGGCCGTGGTGAGATCGCGCTGAACCATGGAGCCGGTCAGCATGAACTGATTGTTGTAATACAGAACAACGTGCGGGGCGGTTCCGCGGTACACATCCCGCTGGAGGTCTTCGGGAATCAGGATCATGGCGTAGGCCTGGCCGGTGTTCATGAGGCGTTCGCCTTCCCGGGTGTCCTGGATTTTGTAGGCCACCCGGAGGGATGGAGTGGCATCGGCCCACCGGACCAGGCGGCGCGAAAGGCTGCTATGATCCTGATCGCAGACCGCGATGGGCAGTTCGCGGGGCGACGCCTGGTAAAACAACGCCGTCATAAGTCCAAACGTAACCATGGGAAATCCAACGATGAGCAACAGGTAGAGCGGACGGGAAACCATCCGCTTGAGTTCCCGGAAAAGAACCGGGAAAAAACCTGTGGGCATGGCGCTCATGAGGTGCTCGCCGCCTCCTTCGGCGCGGCGCCGGGCCGTTTCCACTCCACCACCGCGCTCATGCCGGGGCGCAGGCCTTCCGTGGGCGTCACGGGGCGCGCATGCACTTCAAACGTTTTCAGATCGAATTCCCCGGCGGTTTTCGTGGCCCGCCATGTGGCGAATTCCCCCAAGGCTTTGATGTAATCCACCTTCAATTCAATTTGTTGGGGCCCCAAGGCCGGAAACACCGCCTTGAACGTGCTTCCCATGCGGATATCGGCAAGCAAATCCTCGCGCAGGTTGAAAACCACCCAGAGATCGTTGAGGTCCAACAGGCTGATCACCGGGAAGCCGGGGGTGACCAGTTCTCCGTGGTCGGCGGAAATATCCACCACTTCGCCGTCTATCGGGGCTTTGATTTCCGTCTCGGAAAGATACGACTTCGCCTCGGAGACCACCCCGCCCGCCTGTTGCTCGATGCCCTGCGCCGCTTTTTTGTCCTCCACCCGCGCCCCTTCCACCGCCATCTCGTAAATAGCTTTCGCGGCCCGCGCCATTTTCACCGCGGCCTGGTATTTCATGGTGATCTCATCCAATTGCTGAATGGGAATGGAATCGGTCTCATACAGCGCGGCCAGGCGCTTATAGGTGCGCTCGGCCAGCCCGGCGGCGGTTTCCGCGGTCTGCCAGGATTGAAACGCGGCCTCGATCTCCTGTTTGCGCGCCCCCGTGTCCGCCTTTTCCCGCTGGGCCGTGGCGGCCTGCTGCACCCCGGAAGCCTGTTGCACTTTC
>CAYXPO010000334.1:0-5784 GCA_964466925.1 uncultured Nitrospirales bacterium | reverse complement strand
TACTTAAATCCTGCAAGCCGGCCCATTTAGGGCATTCCAACAGGAACAAGAAAATCCACGGGAGGCATGGTGTGCGCCAAGGTGGCCAGGGCGGGCGGAATAGGGTCGCCATGTTCGATACAGGACTCAGCAATCTTACGGGCCAGACCTTGGGCAATCTCGATGGTTTCCGTCATGCTGCGTCCTTGGGCAACAAGCCCCGGAACATCGGGGCTGGTGGCCACATATCCGCCTTCTTCAAGCGGTTCCAAATGCAGTTGTATGGTAACTTCACTCATGGTCTATTTTTCCTAACCTTATTGTATCAGGTGTCATGGACCATGGTAAACCTCTATTCCGCTTCCATGCCGTATTTTTTGAGGCGGTAGCGGAGGGAGCGGGGGGTGAGTTTGAGGAGTTGTGCGGCTTTTTTCTGGGAGTAGCGGCTTTTTTCGAGGGCCTGTTTTATGAGGGAGCATTCGAGGTCGGCCACCATGGCTTCGAGGTCGATGCCCTCAGGGGGCAGGGTGGAGGGCACGGCGGGGCCGGCCGGGCGGCTTTCCTGAAGATTGGGGGGCAGGTCGTTGAGTTCGATCCGGTCATTGCCGCATAACACGACCACGCGTTCGAGGAGATTGCCCAGTTCGCGGACATTTCCGGGCCAGGAGTAACCGCGCAGGGCGTTCATGGCTTCAGGGGTGATTTTCGGGGCGCGGCGCCCGATTTTCGCGGCGTGTTTTTGCACGAAATGTTCGGCGAAGAGCGGAATGTCATCGGGGCGTTCCCGGAGGGGCGGCACGTCAATGGGAATGACGTTGAGGCGGTAATACAAGTCGTTGCGGAAGCGGCCTTCCTCCACCATCTGTTCGAGGTTGCGGTTGGTGGCGGAAAGGATGCGCACGTCCACTTTCACCTCGGAGGTTCCTCCGAGCGGGGTGATGGTGTGGTTGTCGAGGACGCGCAGCAGTTTGGCTTGAAGGATTAGCGGCATTTCCCCGATCTCGTCAAGAAACACCGTGCCGCCGTTGGCAATGACAAACAGCCCTTCCTTGTCCTTGATGGCGCCGGTGAAAGCCCCTTTCTTGTGCCCGAAGAGTTCGCTCTCCAGCAGCGTTTCCGGAATGCCGCCGCAATTGATGGCGACAAAGGGCCGGTCGGCGCGGTCGCTCATGTCATGCAGGGTGCGCGCCACGATTTCCTTCCCCACGCCGCTCTCGCCGTGAATGGCGATGGTGCTGGGAAGCTTGGCCACCCGTTGAATAATATTGAGCACTTCCTGAAATCCGGGGCTGATCATGCGCTCGGCGCCGAGCTGGACCGTTTTGTCTTTGCGCAGCGCCTCATTCTCGCGGCGCAAATCGCGCTCGGCGATGGCGCGCTCGATCATGATGCGGATTTCATCGTTTTTGAACGGCTTCATGACATAATCGGTGGCGCCGCGCTTTACCGCTTCGATGGCGCTGTCCACCGAGCCATAGGCGGTCATCATGATGGCGGGGGTGTTGGGGGCGTGCTCCTGAATCCAGGCGAGCAGGCGCATCCCCGCCTGGCGGTCATTGCCCATGAACAGGTCCGTGAGCACGGCGTCGCAGGGGGTTTGTTCCAGGAGTTCGCAGGCGTCTTCCACATTGGTGACGGTATGCACCTCATACCCGGCATTCTGAAGGACGATCTCCATCACTTCCCTCATGCCCAGTTCGTCATCCACCACCAAGACTCGATGTGCCACGGGCACCGTATTCCCTCCTTATTCTTCCGCCGATGGCAGGCGCACAATCATTGACGTGCCGCCGCCGGGCCGCGAGGCCACCCGGATGGTGCCGTCATGCGCGGTGACAATCCGCATGCAAATGGCCAGCCCCATGCCGACGCCGCCTTCACGCTCAGTATAAAACGGTTCAAAAATCCGGACAACTTTGTCCGGCGCGATGCCCGGCCCCTCGTCGTCGAACCGGGCTTCCACATATCCCCGGCCTTTGCTCAAGGCCATGATCAGCCGTCCACGCTCGTTCATGGCTTCCACGGCGTTTTGCGCAATGTTGGTGAATACCTGCCAGAGTTGTGTGGGGTCGCCCATCGTTTCATACGGACCGTCCGGCGCGCTGAGTTCTATCACCAGCAATTCCGCCGGATGATACTTGCGGTCCAGATGTTCCTTGACCTCCTGGGCAATCCGTTTCAGGTCCAGCCGCTCGCGCCGCTGGACGGGATTCCGGGCATAGGCCAGGAAACTGGATACGATCTCATTCAAGTGGTCCGCTTCCCGGACGCCGATGGAGGCCAGGCGCTTGGCCATGGCCGGGGAAGCGATATTCTGCTGGAGTTCATCGAGGGCGCCCCGGATCGAAGCCACGGGATTGCGTATCTCGTGCGCCAGCCCGGCGGCCAGTTCCCCCACCACGGCCAGCCGGTCCTGTTGCTGAAGCTCCTTGCGCATTTGCGCCATCTCCGTCAAGTCCGTGAAGGAGGTGATCAGGCCGGTAATGTGATTGCGGGCGTCCCAGATGCGGCTGGTGGTCAGCCCGATCAGTTTGGTTTCCTCCGGCCCCGTGCGCACGATCAGCTCATAACTGGAGAAATCCTTGTTGGCGCGCAGGGCCGTGGTAACCGGACATTCCACGCCGGAGTCCGCCCGCATGATGCCGTCCACGTGCCGCCCCGCGACATTCCCTTCCACCAAATTCAGAATCTGACACGCCATCTTGTTCACGGCGATGACGATGCCCTTGGCGTCGGTGATCAGGAACCCGCTGTTCATGTTGTCCAGGATTTCCCGCTGGAATTGCTTCATGCCGCTGACCCGCTGGTTCCAATAGCCGCTGATGAACGCGGTAAAGAAAAAGGCAATGCCCTGGATGAGGAAATTGTACCAGTGCATGATGGGGTCAAAAGCCAACGTCATCCCCACCATAAAATGGAAGAACATGAAGGCCGTTGAGAGGCACGCGAACATGAATCCCTGCACGAGGCCCATCAGTACGCCGGTTTCGAGAATGACGATTACCAGCAAGGGGGTAAGAAAGCTGTCATGGCCGCCCGTAATGCTGATGGTGGCCGCCACCACCCCGAAATCCACCAGCAACTGCATCCAGGTGAGCCGCGCGGGAACAATGTCTTCCTTGCGCAGGGTGATGAGATACCACAGGCCGCTGGCAAGCGCCGCGAGGTAAATGGCGGCGAAAAAGAGGCCGAATTGCATGCCGTGGGAAATCAGATGCGCCCCCACGGCCACGATGATAACCACGGCGATGCGCGCCGTGCCCACAAACCACAGCCACGAACTTGGCCCGTCATAGGAGGGCCGCAACAACTTGGCGGCGTTGGCGCTCACATCCCTTTTTCCACGAGGTGCTGCAATCCTTCCGGATCGTAACTGCGCTTAAAGGCCATTTCCGTGGTGATGATCCCGCGTTTCATCAGGCGGTACAGTGATTGATTCATGGTCATCATGCCTTCGGACCGTCCGATTTCGATCATGGAGGGGATTTGTTCCAGCTTTTCCGCGCGGATCAAGGCGCGGATGGCGGGATTGGGAATCATGACTTCCATTCCGAGCACCCGGCCCATGCCGTCCGCGCGCGGGATCAACTGCTGCACCACCACGCCCTCGAGCACAAAGGACAATTGGGTGCGCACCTGTGCCTGCTGCGCCGAGGGGAACACGTCCACAATGCGGTTAATGGTCTGCAATGAGTCGTTGGTGTGCAGGGTGGCGAAGGCCAAGTGGCCGGTCTCCGCCACGGTGAGCGCGGCCTGGATGGTTTCGGGGTCGCGCATTTCGCCGATGAGAATCACGTCGGGGTCCTGCCGGAGCACCCGTTTGAGCGCGGCGGAGAACGATTTGGTGTCCGAATGCACTTCGCGCTGGTTAATCACCGCACGGTTGTGACTGTGCAGGTACTCAATCGGGTCTTCTATGGTGATGATATGCACGTTTCGCTCGACATTGATTTTGTCAATGATCGAGGCGAGGGTCGTGGATTTTCCGCTGCCGGTGGGGCCGCACACCAGGATAAGCCCCAAGGGCCGATAGGCCATATCGGCCACGACCCGGGGGAGGCCCAATTGTTCGAAGGATAAGATTTCAAAGGGGATGGCGCGGAACGCAGCCACCACAGAACCCCGGTCCCGGTAGACGTTCAGGCGGAACCGGCTCAACTTCTCAATCCCGAAGGACATATCCAGCTCTTTTTCCGCCTCGAACTCCGAAATTTGATCCTCATTCATGACCGTGTAGATGATTTCCTGGGTCTGTTCCGGCGTCAGGCGTTCGTAGCCGGGCATCTGTTCCAAGCCCCCGTGCACCCGATACATGGGCGGCGCGCCGACCACAATGTGCAAGTCGCTCGCCCCCTCCCGGATCATCTTGGTCAGCAGCTCTTTAATACTGGGTGTTGCCATAGGGCGCTCCCTCCTCTGGGTATCCCGGCATTCCTCCTTCCCGGGTGTCTTTGAAGACGACGCCCCGGGCCGGCCGCCGGCCGCTTTTCCTTCCATTATCCGCCGTTGCGCTTCACGCTGCAAATTATGCCTGGCGGGATCATACTCCATGGGTTCCGCGCAAATGCAAACGGCGGGAGCAGGCGGGAGTGACGATTGGGAACATTGCGGCATCCCCGGTTAAGGCCGGGGACGGTCTTGACCGTACCCGGCAGGAATGACATGAGGGGCGGAAAGGGCGGGCTAAAGGTTTGGAAAGGCCCTGCCGATATAGGATTTTGGAACGTGATGGCATGGAGGCCAGACGCTCCCGCCGATGCAAGGATGCAAAGGCAAACCCAAGTTTCACGGAGGAATCACACCATGGGTCTTCGGATCAATACGAACATTGCGGCCATCAACACGAGCCGCATCCTGCGCAGAAGCACGAGCGACCTGAACAAAACCCTGGAACGGTTGTCGAGCGGATTGCGCATTAACCGGGCCGCGGATGATGCCGCCGGCTTGGCCATTGCGGAAGGATTCCGTTCCGTCGTGCGGGGCAGCCAGGTGGCGCAACGCAACGCGCAGGACGGGGTCAGCCTGGTGCAAACCACGGAAGGCGCGCTGGCGGAGGCGTCCAACATCCTGCAGCGCATCCGCGAACTGGCGGTGCAGGCCGCAAACGGCACGAACAGCACCACCAACCGGGCCTCGCTGGACAGCGAGGTGCGGCAGTTGCTCGGGCAAATTGACGACATCTCGATGGATACCGAATTCAACGGGCTTCGCGTGTTGAGTTCGGCGCAGACGGTGACGCTGCAAGCCGGGCCGCAGCCGGGGCAAACGCTCACCATTACGGTTCAGGGCGCCAAAACCAATGACTTGGGCATCAACAACGTTTCGGTGTCCACCATGGCGCTGGCCACCACGGCCATGAGCACCATTGACGTCGCCCTGCAGAGCGTGAGCGTGCTTCGGAGCAACCTCGGGGCGCTGCAAAACCGCCTCGAATTCACCATCAACACGCTGGCGATTCAGGAAGAAAACTCCTCCGCCTCGGAAAGTGTAATCCGCGACGCCGACATCGCTTCCGAGACCGTCCGCTTCACGCGCAATCAAATCCTGGTGAGCGCCGGAACCTCCGTGCTGGCGCAAGCCAATGTCATCCCGCAGACCGCACTTCAATTGTTGGGACGATAACATGAAGTGCCCGGATAAGCCACCACTCACGATCCAACAATAGAACCTCGAATACCGGCCCCGTTCAACAGAGAAATCCGCCCGCCGCATTCCGCGGCGGGTGTTGCTTTTAATAGGCGTCGCCCCGTGAATGCATTTCGGCCAATTCCGCGATCCGGTCCTTATCCAGCTTCGGAAACAGAA
>CAYXPO010000333.1:0-5801 GCA_964466925.1 uncultured Nitrospirales bacterium | reverse complement strand
GGCGCCCAGCCCCGGCTACGGCGGCGGGATGTTTTTTGTGGCCAACGACAACGCCACCGCCACCGCGATTCGTTTTAATCCTGACGAGAAAACACCCAAGCCGGAGATCGCCTGGCAATGGGACCAGAGCTTGCCGGATGTATCCAGTCCGGTGTGTTCGGAGGAATTTTTCTTCATGGCCACGTCCCGGGGGGAAATCATTTGCCTGAACAAGGCCGATGGTTCGGTGGGCTGGGTGCAGGAGTATGACGAGGGTTTTTATGTTTCGCCCATACTGGTCGGCGGCCGCATTTACGCAATAGATAAAAAAGGCACGGCCTTTGTGATCAAGGCCGGTGTTCCCTATACCCAGATGGCCGTGTCTGCAATGGGCGGCGAAGTCTTTGCCACCCCGGCATATATGGATGGCCGAATCTACGTCCGCGTGGCCAAAACCCTGCTGTGCATCGGCAGCTAGGATGCCCGTATGCCTCCCGAGGTCAACCTTGAATACGTCGATCAAGCCGTGGCCCGGCATGGCCGGGGCCGGCAAGCGGTGGTGCCCATTCTTCAGGCCCTTCAAAAACAGTTTCGCTATCTTCCGGAGGAAGCGCTGCGCAGAATTTGTGCCGTCTCGGACATTACCCCGGCAACGCTCGACAGCGTGGTGTCATTTTTCCCCTTGTTCCGCCGGACCCCCGCCGGCGAACACACCATCTGCGTGTGTGATGGAACCGCGTGCCATCTGAAGGGTGCGCCGGACATCTACGATGCGATTGTCGAGAATCTGGAATTGGAAGGGAATGAAGACACGGACAAAAACGGCGTCTTTACCGTAAAAAAAGTGCGTTGCCTGGGGTGCTGCACACTGGCCCCGGCGGTTCAGATAGACGCGATCACGTATGGCCACGTCAATACGGAGTCCGTTCCCCGCCTGCTGGCAGATTTTCTGGCCCATGCCGCCAAACCCAAACAAGCGGCACACCGCGAGGGCTGGAACACGTCCTCCACGGAAGCGGAAATCAGGATCAATTTGGATTCCTGTTGCGTGGCGGGGGGCAGTGAAGATATCCGGGAGGCCATCGCAAAGGCGGTCACGGACTTTGGCCTGGACGTCCGCCTCAAACGCGTGAGTTGCGCCGGCATGTGCCACCAGGTGCCCATGGTGGAAATAGTGGTGCCAGGCCAGCCGCCCCGGATGTATGCCAAGGTCAAGCCGGAAGACATGCATGCCATCGTGCTGCGTCATTTTCCGCCGCGCCGGACCACCGCGAAGGTGCGCGCCGGAACGATGCGATGGCTGGAACGCTGGTATTCCGAGGATGCGCGGGATTCGCTGGATCGCTATGTGCTTGATCCGGGACAAGCCCCCGCGGCCCCGTTTCTTCAAAAGCAGGTGCGCATCGCCACGGAGCTTTATGGGCAGACGGATCCCGGAGATCTCGAAGAATATTTCCGTTCCGGCGGATTCCTGGCCCTGAAACGATGCCTGCCGGAATCGTACACGGAGGCGTGCGCCTGCGCCGCCGAAAAACCCGGCGGCGATTATCTGAACCCCGAGTCGCTTATCGAAGAAATCCGGCAAAGCGGGCTTCGCGGACGGGGCGGCGCGGGTTTTCCCACGGCGCGAAAATGGCAGGAAGTCCGTCAAGCGGCGGGGGACGTCAAATACGTTGTCTGCAACGGTGATGAAGGCGATCCGGGTGCTTTCATGGACCGCATGATTCTTGAATCGTACCCGTATCGCGTCATAGAAGGCATGATCATCGCCTCGCTGGCGGTGGGGGCGCACGAGGGCATTTATTACATCCGCGCCGAATATCCGCTCGCCGTGGCGCGCATCCGGGCCGCCCTTGAAACATGCACCCGGGCAGGCCTTCTGGGCGATCATGTCATGGGCGGTTCACACGCCTTTCAGATCACCGTGCACGAAGGCGCGGGCGCATTCGTGTGCGGCGAGGAAACCTCCCTGATTGCATCGCTGGAAGGGCGGAGGCCCATGCCCCGTCCGCGCCCGCCCTATCCCGCGCACGAGGGGCTTTTCGGCTGTCCCACGCTCGTGAACAATGTCGAAACCCTCGCCATGGTTCCCTGGATTATCCGAAACGGGGCCGCGGCCTTTGCGCGCATGGGAACTGAAAACAGCACGGGGACCAAGGTTTTTGCGTTGGCGGGCAAAGTGCGGCGCGGCGGACTGATTGAAGTGCCCATGGGCACGACGATGAACGAGATCGTGGAGGAGATCGGCGGGGGCGCGCGGCCGGGCCGGACCTTGAAAGCGGTTCAGGTGGGCGGTCCCTCCGGAGGATGCCTCCCCGCGAAGCTGGCGCATCTGCCGGTGGATTATGAGGCGCTCACCGGCGCGGGTTCGATGATGGGCTCCGGCGGCCTCGTGGTGCTGGACGACACGGATTGCATGGTGGAAATCAGCCGGTATTTCCTTTCCTTCACGCAAACGGAATCCTGCGGGAAATGCACCCCGTGCCGCGTGGGCACCAAGGAGATGCTGGAGATTCTGAATCGCTTGTGCGAAGGCACGGGGGGAAAAGAGGATTTGGCCCGCCTCGAAACCTTGGCCAAGGTGGTGAAACAGCAAAGCCTGTGCGGACTCGGCCGCACCGCGCCCAATCCCGTACTCACCGCCCTTAAGTATTTCCGCGAGGAATTCGACGCGCATGCCGCGGGGCGCTGTCCCGCGCACAAGTGCAAGGCGCTCCTCGCGTATTCCATTGCCGAAGACTGCATCGGCTGCACGAAATGCGCGCAGCATTGCCCGTCCGGGGCCATTCGCATGACGCCCTATGAAGTGCATAAAATTGATATGGAAAAGTGCGTGCGGTGCGGCGCCTGTATTGAGGTGTGCCCCGTGGGCGCGGTAAAGGCGGACTAATGGCGCGCGTGAAAATAAATGCCATGGAAATGGAGGTTGACGCGGAGGCGACGATTCTCGCCGCCGCGCGGCGGGCGGGAGTGGAAATCCCAACCTTATGCCATGCCAAGCAGACCGGCGCGATGACTTCGTGCATGGTCTGCGTGGTCAAGGAACTCAACAGCGGGCGCATGATGCCCGCATGTTCCACCAAAGTCCTTGACGGAATGCATATTGACACCGAGGGCGGGGACGTGCGTGAAGCGCGCCGGGAAATGCTCCGGCTCCTGTTGAATGAGCACGTGGGCGATTGCGAGGGGCCGTGTGCGAACATCTGCCCCGCGTCCCTCAACATTCCCCGCATGCTGCGCTGCATTTCGGCGGGCGATCCGGAGGCCGCGGCGCGCATCGCCAAACGAGACCTGATCTTTCCGGCGCTTCTTGGGCGTTTGTGCACCGCACCGTGTGAAAAGTCCTGCCGCCGGGGTTCCTATGACGCGCCGATACCGATTCGCCGTTCCCACGGCGAGGTTTCCGAACAATATCTAAACGCTCCCGCGCTTATTCCGGAGCGGTTGCCGAACTCCGGAAAAAAGGTGATAATCCTCGGCTCCGGCCTGGCGGGGCTTTCCGCGGCATGGACATGCCTCCTCGCCGGGCATGCCTGCCATATTTATGAAAAAGCGGATGCGCCCTGTCCGGCGCTCCGGAAATTGCCGCCCGGAAAACTTCCCCCGGAAATTCTGGATGCGGAAATTGCCTCTGTCCGCGGCTTGGGCGCGGCATTTACGCTGCAATGCGAAGCCGGGGTTGCGCTGCCTCTCGAACAATTGATAGAAGACAACGACGCCTTCATCGTGGCGTGTGGTCTCCCCGTCGCCCCGCATGAAAAAGTGTTTGCCGCGCAAGAAGACACCATGTTTGTCCGGGCCGTTGCCCATGGCAAGGCCGCCGCACAACGCGCAAACGCCTTTCTTCTCGGAAAACCCGCGGCCCCGTTGGCGCCTTCCTTCAATTCACAGATCGGACGTCTCCATGAGGAGGAGAAGGAGGCCTATGCGGTGGAACGCTTGCAGCGCGCCGGTTCAACGAAACCACGTTCCATCCGCGAAGAAGCGGCCCGCTGTCTGCATTGCGATTGTCTGAAGCCGGTAAGCTGCAAGCTCCGGCGCTATGCCGAGGAATACGGGCTTGGCCCGCGCCTGAAACGGAGCCTGCCCCGGGCGCCCGTGAACGCAATTCAACGCGGAGGCGAGGTCTATTTTGAACCCGGCAAATGCATCAAATGCGGGATTTGCATCGAAATCACGCGCGCCGCGGGCGAGGAACTCGGATTGACGTTCGTGCACCGCGGTATTGACAGCCGGGTGTGTGTTCCTTTTGGCGAAACCCTGCTGAAGGGGTTGGTGAAATCCGCCTCGGACTGTGTTAATGCCTGCCCGACAGGCGCCCTGGCGTTTCGCGGCAAGGAAGAAACGTCATGAGGATTTGCCAACTGGTTCCCGGCAGCGGCGGCACCTTTTATTGCCAGAATTGCCTGCGCGATTACACGCTGATACGCGCCTTGCAACGGGAGGGACACGAGGTTCTTTTGATGCCGCTTTATCTCCCGCCCTTGGATGACGATATGCCGCCGGACCATTCGCGGCCGGTGTTCTTCGGCGGCATCAACGTCTATCTGCAACAACGTTTCGCCCTGTTTCGCAAAACACCCCGTTGGCTGGACGGGCTGTTTGACACCCCTTGGATGCTCCGGCGGGCCGCCGCGCAAGAAGGTTCCACGGATGCGGCCCGGCTTGGCCCCATGACCCTTTCCATGCTCGAAGGCCGGCAGGGATATCAACGGAAGGAATTTGACCGGCTGATTGCGTGGCTGGCCCGTCAAGAAAAGCCGGAGATCATTCATGTGTCGAATGCATTGCTCCTGGGGTTGGCGGCCGAGATCAAAACCGCCCTGAAGGCGCCGGTGGTGTGCAGCCTGCAGGACGAGGAACCCTGGGTGGAATGCATGCCCCCGCCCTGGAGGGTGCGATGCTGGGACGTCATCGCGGACAAGGCACGGACCGTGGAGGCCTTCATCGCCACCAGCGCCTGGTACGCGGATCGAATGAGCAAGCGCCTCAACGTTCCCCGCGAACAGATGCACGTGGTCTATCCGGGCGTCGAAATCGGCGGTGAACCGCCGGCGGAACTCGCCTTCGACCCGCCCGTCATCGGTTTCCTTTCCCGGTTGAATGAAGCGCAGGGATTGGGCGTGCTCGTGGAGGCGTTTATTCAGCTCAAGCAGGAGGAGGGGCTGAAAAATCTCCGCCTCCGCGCCACGGGCGGCTGTACCGCCACGGATCAACCGTTCCTCCGTTCCATCCAAAGAAAACTCCGCCACTACGGTTTTGAGGGGGATGTGGATTTTGCCTCCGATTTTCACAACGCGCCGCGCAGGGAATTCTTACGGACGCTTTCCGTCCTCTCCACCCCCGCCCCGCACGGCGAGGCCTTCGGCATCCAATTGATCGAAGCCATGGCGTTGGGCATCCCGGTGGCGCAGCCCCGTACCGGCGCCTACCCGGAAATTCTCGGGGCCACGGGCGGCGGGGTATTGTACGATCCTGCGAATCCGCACGGTTTGTGCGGCGCATTGCGTTCCCTGTTGTGTTATCCTGAAACGGCACGCGCCTTGGGCCGGCGCGGACGCGACGCGGTGCGCGAAGCCTTCACCAGTGCGCACGTTGCGCGTGGCGTGACCAGGGTGTATGAAACCGTGGCAAAACGGGCCGGAAAATGAAGCGGTATGGATTGATGATCATCGTCCTGTTTTTTCTGCTGCTCCTCGGAGTGGCCGGAGGCGCCTGTTATGTCCTGCTGCGTTCTCCTGCGCCCCCCCGCCCCGCCGCAAAGCACTAAAAAAAAACCGCGGGAGCACTGCCGCAAACGGCCCATGCGAACTGGAATACGT
>CAYXPO010000332.1:0-5805 GCA_964466925.1 uncultured Nitrospirales bacterium | reverse complement strand
TTTTCCCATCCAGGTTCCGCGGATGCGCACGACGAAGGAAAGCATCACGGCGGCGGGGAGGTCCCAATTGGAGGTGTGGGGGGCGACCACGACGACGAATTTAGAAATATCGGGGAATTCACCCTGGACACGCCAGCCGGTAATCCGCGCCACCAAACATCCCAGCCAGTGGAAGGGCAGGTTCACACGCAGCGGTTTTGGAAGGTTTTTTCCTATCATTACTTTCCGGCCGTTGTATGTCCCATCATTATGTGCAAAGCTTCGGGTGCAATCCGAATATTGACCCCAATCACGTATAGAATAATCATAAAATGGGGTATCGTTACAAGAACTTCAATCCCAAAAATAAGGGTTCCGTTCCCTGCGGTGTAAATAAGGGGAAGGGACAGGAAGGAAAGACCCCAAACGAGGTAGGGAAGGCGATGCAGGGGGTGCTGGGTGATGAACCGTGCGAGGTTCATTATCCGGAGCAGATAAAAGACAATAACGAGATCGGCGGAGGTCCAGGCGAGGCACTGGATGCGGGTCCAAAAGAGGTATTGTTCCGGGGAGAAGTGATGGCCCATCCAGAGGATGATGTCATGGATCATGGCAGGATTCCTTTGGCTTGGGCGGCGTTGCGCAGAAAGCGGAAAGCGCGCCACAAGATGATGGCGGCGATCCATTCAACGGTACACCAGACGATTCCGGCAATGCGAAGATACAGGTAGAGGGCGTTTTGATAGACCGTGTCTTGGCGGTAGACTTCCTGGATCAGGGCATTTATGCGTTGGGGGGCTTCAAAGGCGAATGCGCCGATGGACAGGGCCGATGCCAGCAGAAACAGTATGCCGATGGTTCGTTTCATTTTTTAGCGGTTCCATGGCCCATCAGTTGCCGGAGGGTCCAATACCCGCGCCAACCGTGGTAGACAATCAGGGCTTCGAGGAGCACCCATCCGGTAATGAACACGGACCAGATCATCATATGTTCATGGTACCGCTGGCGAAACAGGGATTGCAGGGCGGAATCACCGGGGGCGGCTCGTGCAAACAGGGTGTGCACGGGGGGGGCTATCCAAGTGCGGCCGAAGGTGATGGCGAGAAGGATGATCAAAGACAGGAGTCCCGCAATCAGAATGCGCGCATAAGGCGGGCGCCATTGGCCCGGCGTTGCCTCGCGCAAACGGTTTAGAAAATCACGGCCCGCAAGCATCATTTGGAGAATCATGATTTCGGCGGTGAGCCAGAACACGCCCATGGCTTCGATAAGCATCCAACGCATATGTTCCTGCCGGGCGTATTCCATGTTCCCTGCCTGGGTTAATGGGGCTGCTCTGGTATCGCGAAGGGATTGATGTTTACAACGGAGCGGTTTTGAATGGATTCGATGGCGGCGGCCAACACGCGTTGGGCGGCAAGGCCATCCCTGCCGGAGGCGTCTATTTCCTCCGGCGGGCACTGTTGTGATACTTGTTCAACAAAGCGGTGGATTCGGTTCCGGAAGGTGTCGTCAAAGGTCTTTTCCGTGATATCGCCGAAGGGGGTATTGGTGATGACGGTTTTTTCCATAGAGTGGGCGGGGTACAGGGTGAGATTCATGAACATGTCTTCGAGGACGAAGCGCCCGCCGGTTCCCGCGACTTCGCAGCGTTCCATGGGGTGTCCCCGCGCGATGTCATAACTGCCGGTGAGGCCCCCGACGACGCCGTTGGCAAATTCCAGGTTGAAGTGGGCGGTGGAAAAGATGGAACGCCCGGGGGCTTTGGTGGCAAAGCACTGCACGGCAGTGATATCGCCGCAAAAATACCGCATGACGTCAATGGTGTGCGGATGCAGGGCTTTCAGTTGAAACCAGGGGGAACTTTCAACGGGGTTCATGATCCACATGGCCATGTTGATGAAGAGCGGGTGCCCGAGCCGGCCTTCGTCGATCCATTGTTTGGCGGTGCGGGCCAGGGGGGTAAAGCGGTGATTGAGGTTGATACCGTAACAGAGACATTTCTCCTGGGCGAGGCGGACCATTTCCTCCGCTTTGTCCATTTCGTTGCAGATGGGTTTTTCCCCTAGCACGTGGCATCCGGCTTCAAGCGCTTGGATGGTGGGTTCGTAATGATCGCTGCCATATTCGTACCCGCCGGTGCAGATGCCGCAAATGTCCGGCTTGAGTTGGCGGAACATATCTTGGGCGTCATAAAAAGCCTTCACGTGAAACCGTTCTGCGGCGGCATCCGCGCGTTCGCGGACGATATCGCATACGCCCGCCAATTCGCATAAAGGACTGCTTTGATAATGACGGCAGTGGGTATTTCCAATGGGACCCAGCCCAATAACGGCTACACGCAACATGCAGACGATTTCTCCAAGTTTGATGATTCATTCTATCGTGCGGGGATGAGGGAATCCAACCTGGCGATGGGGGTTATCGTGCGATGCGGAAGCCGGTTCCATGATCATTGCTCCAGCGTGGATAATCACAGATACGGCTGGCGGAGCGGCAACCGCTACGGTCATAAAAGCTTCCACCACGGGTAACACGGCGCCAATCAGTGGGAATCACCCATGCGCGCTGATCGGAAGGGGCGCCCATATAATTGAGATGATACCAATCCTGGCACCATTCCCAAACATTCCCATTCATGTCGAACAAACCCCATGGATTAGGCCGTTTTGTACCAACAGCGTGAGTTTGTGCATCGCTGTTTTCACTCCACCATGCATATTCACTGATGCTAGTATAGTCTGGATCATCGCCCCAGTGAAATCGTGTTGACGTTCCGGCGCGGCATGCATATTCCCATTCCGCTTCAGACGGCAGGCGGAATCTCATGCCGGGATTTAGTGAGTTTAGGGTGAAAAGGAAACTTTGGGTATCATTCCAGGACACCATATCCACAGGACGGTTGTTACCGGAGAAACGCGATATATGGTCTCCGTTTACAGCTTGCCACTGGATTTGGGTCACCTCATATTTGCCCAGCCAGAATCCTTGGGAGATCGTGACTCTTCGGGGTGGGTCTTCATCGGAATTACTGTCTTGTTCATCGGAGTCGCGTCCCATGATAAACGACCCCGGCGGTATCCAAAGCATTTCCAATGGAATGTTTCCCGGAAGCATGAGGGTATAGGTCTCTTCCTGTCCTTCTCCTTCGGATGTGTCTCCTCCTTCAATGCTTCCTTCGCAGGAATCCGCGGAAGCAGACTCGATGGAGAAGCCATCTTCGGAATCACACTGGGTGTGGTACGTGTTTGCACTGTAAAGTTGCGCCATGCGCAATAGTTCTGAAAGCGATAGGATCCAGTCTTGTGGAGTATAGTCGCCTTTATGGGGTAAACACTCCTTCGGGCCGGGGCCGGGGGCAAAACCATCTTCCGAACCGGAGGCACAGTGGTACTCCGAGGAATTATATAATTGAATTACCCGGAGCAGTTCGGACAAACCGACTTGATTGTCATGGTTTTGATCCGCAGAGTGCCAGGCACATAGGCAGCGGGTTCCGCTAGAAACCACGAGGTCCACCTTTGTACCAAACTCCACAACGGTTCCTGATACCGGAGATTGCTGGAGCACTTGGCCCGCCGGGGCAGCCGGATTGTACGTATAGGTGAACGCACCCTGGGTTAGTCCTGCGGTATCGAGTTCGGTTTGTGCGGATTGCAGGGATAACCCTGTCAGCCCGGGCACGGCAATGTGTTTGGTCACGAACACCGCGGTGAGAACAAGGTTCCGGTCTATGGTCAGGGTAATGGCAGGGTTTGTGGGGTCCACTTCTTGCGGGAGCGTTCCAGACCAGCGATAGAACAGCCAGTTCTCATTGGGTGTTGCCGTCAACGTTTGCACATTGCCCTCCTGGCGCCAATACCTGCCGGGAACCGGATCTGTTGTTCCAGAACCGGATAGTTGAATCTTTACATACCAGTCGGCGGTGATGAAATTTGCGGTCAGGGTTCTGTCCTGGTCCATGAGAACAAAGGCGTCCGGTTTGAGCGGGTCCATGCCGGGTGGAATGTCCCCAGACCAGTGGTCGAAGATACCCGTGCTGGATTGGACCGCGCGAATCATAGGATTAAGCCCCGCCGCATAGCCGATACCCCCATCGGGGACTGTCAGGCCATTCCCCGTGTGGTTAACGGTTAATCGATACCCCGAGGAAACAAATACAGGGGTGATTTCCTTGTTGGCATCCATAATGAAGCGGGTATCCATCTCCAGGGAATTCACGTCGCCTATCCATCCTCCCCAGAAGGAATTGGAACTGGGCATGGCCCGTATTGAGATGTCGTATCCAGCGAGAAAGGCATATACCCCAGGTGAAAAGTACAGTGTCCCGGTGCCGTTGCCCGTGGGTTCATGAACGGTGAGTGTATAGTCCCCGGGGCCGAATTCCGCGGTTAAGACCCGGTTCCTGTCCATGGGGATGGGGGGAATGTCGAAACGCTGCGGGTCCATGCCTTCAAATAGATCGCCCGTCCATTGGCGGAAGGCATCGCCTCCCGGTTTTGGGTAGGCAATGGCCTCCGCCAGGAACCCATCCACAAACCCATAGGCGCCTTGCGGGGGGGAGGTAGTGCCATTGCCGGAAAGCTGAATGGTCATTGTCCAATCGGCCGGCACGAAATAGGCGGTCACGGTCCGGTCTTGATCCATGACGAGCCCGCGGATAAATTGGTCTGTTGGATTCCAGGTTCCGATGTCGCCGGACCAATGATCAAAGGCCCATCCGTTGGATGTGTAGTTTGCCATAACAAAGATTGATTCACCGGTTGTGTAGCTATATTGGGTGCCTGGCGCGGGGCTTCCGCCGGGTACGGTTGTTCCCAGGCCGCTGATAATCATTGTGAGGGTGGATTGCCCGGGGAGAAGCGTGTTTAAGGGGACCGGTTCCGACCATCCAAAATTCGCAAGAAAAAATACCAACACGCACCATAGCGTTACATGCATATAGGTGGAAAGCTTGTTTTTTTGATTTGTGTAGGTGAAGTTCATTTTCTGTTTGGTAAAACTTTACGTTTTATCTCAGACCGGGGCAGAAGCCGTCCTCCGTACTTTCGACGGGGCAGTAGTGGTAGCCGCCCGAGTTGAAGAACTGGATGAGACGGAGAAGTTCAGAGAGGTTGATCAACCAGTCTTGCGTGTTGTAGTCGCTGGCATGGGGGGCGCAATTGGTATCGCCCAATCCCGGCGCGTAGCCGTCTTCGGTACCGGCTTGGCAGTGATACCCGCCGGAATTAAAGAATTGGATTACACGCAGTAGTTCGGAAAGATTCACCAAATTGTTGCAGTCTTGATCTGCGGTATGACAACCCGATTCACCTTCTCCACTACCCTCGCCTTCTCCTTCGGGTCCCGTGGCGGACACCACCAGCGCCACCGCTGTGCCACACTCCACCACCAGGCCCGATACGGGATTCTGGCTGATCACCTGGCCTTCCGGCACCGTTTCGCTCACTTCATACGTTATCGCGCCGGTTGTCAGGTTCGCCGTGGTGAGCGTGGTTTGTGCTTCGGCGGTGCCGAGACCCTCCACATTCGGAATAGACGTGTAGCACGAACCCCGCGAAATCACGATGGAGACCACACTGCCATAGGCCACTGTGGTTTGCGCGGCGGGGTTCTGGCTGATAATCCGGCCGGCAGGCACGGTGGAACTGTACTCTTGGGTCATCGCACCCAAGGTCAAGCCCACACTCATCAGGGCTGCTCCCGCTTGTTCCTGCGTCATTCCGGACAAATCCGGCACCATCACAGTTTCCGGCACAAAAACCGCTATGATTTCCCGGTTCTGCGTCATGGTTCCGGTAATCATGAGTGATGCGGGGTCTTGCC
>CAYXPO010000331.1:0-5818 GCA_964466925.1 uncultured Nitrospirales bacterium | reverse complement strand
GTGAAAGAACTGCCGGACGGCAACTATTCCGTGAATGCCGGAGGCCGAACGCTGATCTACCGCAAAGCGGAGGTGGTCAGCATAGAGAAGAACGCCAAAACCGGCGCCTTGGACCTCGATGCGGTGAGGGCGCAATGGGCCCAGCACGACAAGGAACTCACGGAAAAAACCGGATTAAACACCCAACAACGCCAGGAAGTGGACGCGTGTCTGGCCTCCCTCGCCGGGGCGGAAGAAAGTAAAATCCTTTCCATTCGGGACAAACTGGCCGCCCTGCAAAAAGAAATGGATGTGTTCCGGTATATCGAATTCGCCTACTGGGACATGTCGCACCTCATGGCCCCCATCGGGCTCGATATCCTGTTTTTCCTGGACCCTCCGCGCTCCCTGAACGCCTTGCGGAAAAGCGCCGAACACCCCTATTACGCCGTCCGCAACAAGGCCATCGAGCTGTTGGGGCGCGCCCATGACCGGGAAAGCACCGCGCTGATTGCGCGCGGCATGGCCGATGGAAACATCGAGGTGCGCATCATGGCGGCCTATGCCCTCGCCAATGTGGGGGGGAAGGAAGCCACCCCCTTGCTGATTGACGCATTGAAACATCCGGATATGCGCGTAGGCAACGCAAGCCGGGAATCCCTGGAAGCGTTGTGGAAAACGGAACTCCCAGACCCCAAGCCGCGCAAGGTGGATGAATGGACCGCCTTTTGGGCCAGTCACAGCGCCGGGCTTCCCCCCGCCCTCACCCCGGAAAACGTGGAACCGCTCATTCCTCCGGAAGAAGAATTCCAGAACGAATAACCACAGGCTTTAGAGGGTGCTTTTGCGCGGCCGGCTGAGCCGCGAAAGCGGCATTTCGAACAAACTCCGGACGCGTTCCGCGAGTTCTTCGATGCGAAAAGGCTTCTTCAAAAAGTCGTCAAACCCGAAATCGCTCAGGTCTTTAATTTCATCGTCCTCAAGGAATCCGGAAATCCCGAGAATGCGCGTGTTCCGGGTCTCCGCCCGGCTTTTGATCCGCTCCGCCACCGCCCGTCCGTCAATATCCGACAAATGAATGTCCAAAATCACCACCTGCGGGTTGTGCTCGACCACCATCGTGCCCGCATCAAAACCATTGGAAGCGGCAAACACCGTATAATCCCCCTCGCGCGTCAACACCGACGGAATGATGTCCAGATAGTAGGGATCATCATCCACCACCAGCACCCGGCGCTCGCTTTCTTCAAGCCGCTCCAAGGGGATGCCATGGCTCAGCATGAATTTCCGCAGGCTCTCGTAAGGAATGCGGCGGTCTCCGCCCGGACCCAGCCGATATCCGTCTATTTGCCCCAGATCAAACCAGCGGGACACCGTGTCCGCGGATACCCCGCATATCGTGGCCACCTCGCCTGTCGTAAATACTTTGTTCTTCATACTACCCCGTTCGCGTTCACTGTCCGCATGTGTGCCTCTGCTCGGGAATTCTCCGGGTATGCGGAGTTTTCTCCTCGAAACTCTAACAGTATTCCCATTGTAAGTCAACTGAAGTCGCTTGTTTCAAGCGCCAAAGCTTGCTAGTATCATGGGGGTGTTTTTCATGCACAGGAGGAAGGGTCATGGGCATAAAAGTGACACCGGTGGCCACCCAAGGCCTCCCCGCCCTGGGATTGGAAGCCGCCTGGTCGAATTCCCAGTTTGTGATGATAATCACGGAAAAAGGGGTGGTGGCCTGCGGCGTCGTGGACAAGGAAGTGATGAATCGCGCCGGGGCGGCCATTGCCATTGCCCGGGGAACCCGGGAAAAACCATTAAAAAGCGTGGAGGACCTGCTGGCGGCAACGATTGTGGATGTCACGGACCAAGCAGCGGGATATGGCATAACCTTGGGAATGTCGGGCCGGCAAGCGCTTGACGCGCTTTCCGCCTGAACACTGTTGGAGCATGCTCTGCGCTGTCAGGCTTTTACATCCAAGACCGGCGTGGCAGTGCCGGCTACGGACTGGATAAGCTGTAACGCCATCTGTCCCTGCATGCTCACCGCGTCTTTTTGCAGCTTGGCCACTTGGGCTTGATACTGGGTTTCAAACTGAAGGTTGGAGAGACTGGAAATTCCGTTTATACTCGCTACATCCGCCATGGCATGACCCTCCTTGGTCGTTTCATTGAACTAATTATACCCCATCCAGGGGAAAAAACAAAGTTTTTTTCATTTCAGGGTGCGGCTTGGCGCGCTATAGATACCACGCATTTCAATCCCGCCGCGCGTTTAAGGTACTATTCTTCTTGGTGCTCGTTCCCCGGTTGTATTTGGGAACGAACGTGTCCCAATAGCTTTTGTTTTGACGAGAGGATCGGAAATGAGTTCATTGAGTGCCGTCGAACAAACCATATTCAATGAGATGCTGCAACGCCGTCCGGACTTGGAAGTCTGCGGGGCCGCGCTTTTGGATGCACATGAGGCCCTGGTGCATGCGTATGACCAGGGGGGATGTTTCTTCACCTGCGGCAATGGAGGTTCCAACGCGGACGCCATGCACATTGTCGGCGAACTGTGCAAGAGTTTTGAGCGCAAACGCACGCTCCCGCCCGATTTCACGGCCCGGCTGAAGGGCTTGCCTTTGGGCGATGAACTGGCCCAACACCTTGAAGCGGGATTGCCCGCCGTGGCATTGGGATTCAATGGCGCGCTCAAGACGGCCGTTGAAAATGATTCGCCCCTGCGCGACATGGCCTTCGCCCAGGAACTCAATGCCTTGATGCGCCCCGGAGATGTGCTGCTGGCCTTGTCCACCTCCGGCAATGCGGGCAACTGCCTGATGGCCATGAGCGTCGCCAAGGCCAAACAAGGCACTGCCGTTTCCCTCACCGGCCCCAAAGGCGGAAAAATAGCCGAATTTGCCGATATCGCCATCAAAGCCCCCGGTGATTCCACCAAGGTCATCCAGGAGGCGCACATCGTCCTGTGGCACACGCTCTGCGCGCTCATCGAAGCGCATTATTTTCCCGAACCCCGATAAACCTGATTTTTTGTGAGGTCAAACATGCGTACGCTATTCGTCTTCTTGGGGTTTGTCTTTGCCCCGTTGCTCGTGAACGCGCAGCCGCTGGAACAACGCGCGGAAACCGTCCTGAGGCGGGCGCTGGATGCGGCGGCACAACGGCAGGTATATGGAGGGTGGGGGAGAGCCTATACCCAGGATGGGGCGCTGATGTGGGGGGAATACCGGGCAATCCAATCGAAATGGATTACGGTACAGCCCCCCGCCACCCCGGAGGTGGCGCGGGTATTCCTGCGGGCCGCCCAAGTATTACACGAGGACAAGTACCGGGAATGCGCGCGGCGCGCCAAAGAGGCGCTCCTGAAATTGCAAACACCCGATGGCGGATTCCCCCACGAAGGCGATCCCGCATTGAAAAATCATCCTACGGCCACCTTTGACGATGACACCACCACCGCCGCCCTGCGATTTCTGATCGCGTGGTGGCAAGAAACCCAAGCGGCAGAAGATCTCCGCATCGTGAAGCGCGTGGGGGACTTTATCGTGAAGGCGCAGTATGCCGATAGCGGCGGCTGGCCCCAGGAGTATCCGCCGCCCAAAGACCGGTATGCCCGTCATATCACGTTCAATGACAACAATATCAACCGGATTCTCGACGCTTTGCTGCGTCTGCACGAGTTGACACACGAACCGCGCTATCTGGAAGCGGCAAAAAAAGGCGGGGAATGCATCCTTCGGCTGCAAGGCGGGCCGGGCGAAGAAATCTGGGCGCAACAATACGATCCGGCGGCCCTGACACCGGCCTGGGCGCGGAAATTCGAGCCGCCCGGTTATTCTCCCTGCGAATCCATTGGTGTGTGCGATGCTTTGATTGATTTGTACGCCGCGACAGGCGAAGAACGTTTTCTGGCACCGCTGCCCAAAGCGTTTGCCTGGTACGATACACACCGCCTGCCCAACGGCAAGTATGCGCGGTTATACGAACCCGGCACGCAACGTCCGGTCTATGGCCGCCGTGACAAAGCCGAGCCGGTGTACGATTTCGCGAACGCCTGTTCCGGGTATGCCTGGCAAGAGGATTGGTATCCGCGGGCGGCGAAGCATGCCCTTGAAGTCATCCAAAGCAAAGGACGGGAAGCCTGGCTCAAAGAGAGAAACGCCCCTCAAAACCCGCCTGACGCCAAAAATTTGGCGCCGCGCGTCCTGAAATGCTGTGAAACCCTCAATGAAGAAGGCTGCTGGTTGTCCGACCCCGGAAGTGATGAAATAGCAGACCTCCAACAACATCACCTGCCGGCAACCACCCCCATTATCGAAATGGGCCGGTTCAATGAACATGCACGCCTGCTGTTGGATTATCTCGAAGCGGCTAAAGCCATTCCCCCTAAATCGCCTTGACCTGACGAAGCCAGTGCGCGAGGCCATTTTTTCCCGCGATGGGCAACGCGGCCCAACGGCTCTTCGGAGCAAGCGGGTAAGGGTGGCCGGTGCGGCACACCACAGCGCCTTTTTTCACCGATTCCGCTCCATAAACGCTTTCCAGTGCGAAAAATCCCTTTAGTGCGTGTGAATCGACATCCGAAGCTGTCTTGCATTCTATCGCCACGAATTGGTGTGGACCTATTTCCACCAACAAATCCACTTCTTCGCCTTGCATCAACCGCCAAAACCAACAAGGAGGACGCCTTCCCCGATTAAGGAAGAGTTTACGAACCTCGCTGATGACCAGGTTTTCCCAAAGCGCGCCCCATGCACCATTCTTCATGGCGGATTTCCAATCCGGGAACCCCAGCAAAACGGAACACCTCCGGAACGTACTGCACTTCATCAATAATAAGGGGTTCCGAATGCTGTTGAAGAAAAGCGGAAAAAACCAGGCGGGCGGATTCAGCCTCCCGTGGAATATCGAACGTCACATAATCCGCTTGAGAAAACAGCCTTTGCACAAGGGACGTTTTACCCGTCTGCCGGGCGCCGGAAAACACCACCCCGGGAAACTGCGCAAACGCCTTGCGCAAGATGTCCGATATGTCTCTTTCTATCCACATTGCATATAGTATGCAATACCATTGCAAATTAGTCATGCCCCTTCTTGCCAGACCCTTGGGCAATGTCGGTTTGGACAGGTGCCTTGTTTGTTTGAAGCAGTGTTGCGTAAAATACCTGAGTTGAGTGATGCGATCCGCTTCAGATAAATCATTGGAGGCGCTCTTGCTTATCATTAATCGTAATAGGTGGAAATACCGCCCATGAAGGACGGTTCTCCCTCATTGCCCGTGCGCCGCCATGATATTGACTGGTTGCGTATATTTGCGACGTACCTGCTGTTCCCGTTTCATGTAGGGAAAGTGTTTGACGTTCCGCCGTATTACCCCATCAAGAGCCCGGACCTTTCCAGTGCGCTTGACAATTTCACGATGCTGGTCCACCAGTTTCACATGCCGCTCTTTTTTGTGCTGGCCGGATGGTCGCTGCACGCTTCGATGGCGCGGCGCGGAAACCGGGCGGCGTTGCGGGAGCGCATTGACCGGATTCTCGTTCCCTTTCTCTTCGGGTCGGCGACACTGTGCGTGGTGATTGGCTATTTTGAGCGGGTCAAAATGACGGGGCTGACCCTGACGTTTCTCCAGTATGTTCCCAAATTCTTCACCAGCCTCGACTTTTTTACCTGGAGCCATTTGTGGTTCCTGATTTATCTGTTTACGTTCACGCTGCTCTGGTTTCCGCTGTTCCGCAGGATGATGCGCGCGGAAAACACGTTGTCACTCAAGCATTCCTGGTACCTGTACCGACCCATTCCGGCCCTGTTCCTCATGCAGGGCATCCTGCGCATCTGG
>CAYXPO010000330.1:0-5830 GCA_964466925.1 uncultured Nitrospirales bacterium | reverse complement strand
AGGTTGTTGTTAATAGTTCATTCAGGCGATGCCGAAGAGGCCGCGCACATACTGGGCATTGGTCTTGAAATCGTCATCACGGTCTTTCTTGACGGCGGTTTCCAACACGATCCAGCCTTGGTAGTGGATGTCCTGGATGGCCTTGACGGCGGCGGGCACGTCCACCCGCCCTTTACCCAGATAGCTTCCGCCGTCCTTGAAGTGGATTTGGCAAATCCGGTCTTTGAGGTCCCGGATTTCCGCGGGAACGTCGTATTTCGCGCTGGTGGAATTGCCAATATCGTAGTAGATGCGGACCGCGTCGCTTTTCACGCGTTCGAGTATGGCGAGATTGTCTTTTCCGGAAAGGGTGTTTTCGATGCCCAAAATAACGCCGGCGGCTTGGGCCTTGGGCGCGGCGTCTTTGAGGCGTTCCACCACCACGTCGAGTTCCCGGGCTTTCAGGCCATTCTTGTCCTTCAGGTCGCCTTTTCCGAAAAAGGCCAGCAGGATGACCTTGCCGCCAAGGTCTTTGGCGGCCTCAATGGTCTGGTCAATCCAGGCGGGGCCGCGCGGATCCGTGGCCAACGGCGCGTCATTCAGCAGACCCATGGCGACGGAGGAGACCACCACGCCGGTGCTGGCCATGAGGTCTTTGTATTGTTTGCGGAAAGCGGGATCGGCAATACGCAGTGTATCCGCCGGACCGCCCGTGGAGACTTCCACCCCGTTCAGGCCAATACGCTTCGCCACTTCGAGCGCGGCCGGTTCGGCCACTTGCAGCGACCAATCGCACGCGCTTATCCGGATGGAGGATGCGGGGGATTGAGCACGGGCTTGATGGGAGGTCAGCCACGCCGCGGTCAATCCGCTGGTGGCATTCAGAATAAAACGACGCCGTGAGATTGCCATACTGTTCACGCTCCTTTTGCAGTGAGTACCGTCTTCAACCCAAAATCCATGCCTCTACTATCCATCAAGACCCGGTGGTTTTTCAACCATCCCCCCGTCAGCCGTGGGGAATTGCATTTTTCAATACACGGACCCTGAACCCGCCTGCCGCAACGGACCTCCACGGCCAATCCGGATTCGCCG
The DNA here is from genome assembly GCA_964466925.1 of uncultured Nitrospirales bacterium. Classification (GTDB taxonomy): domain Bacteria; phylum Hydrogenedentota; class Hydrogenedentia; order Hydrogenedentales; family CAILVY01; genus CAILVY01. The sequence continues at coordinate 4,756 of CAYXPO010000330.1, read as the reverse complement.
AATGGACCTTGATGCCCGGTAATAAAAAGGATTTTCTCCCGATACCGTGAAATTTTCTTGACTTCCGGGCCGGGGTAAGGGAAAATACCCGTTGTCAGTGAGGACAGTGTATTCAGCGGTGTAAACCTTCCATCCGGAGCGAAGGACTACACGAAGCTGGTGGCAGGTAGAAGGTCCTATTTTTATGATGATGGCGCAGTTTTCTTACGGTATGCCTGTGCCACGCGCCGAACAGCGCGAAAATGATTTGGCAGGCCGGTTAATTGTTGACAAATTTTTCTGTAAGTCCAGTAATATCAATATGCGCTTACATTATTCGCATTGACATTTTGCGCCATCTCTGGTAAAGTTTATGTGTGTGAAATTGGGGCGTGGAAGCGTATCGCCGCGCCCGGCAGGAGACTCCGTTCAGCGTTAGACTCCGCGTCATGGCGGGCAAAGGCCTCCCGCGATGGCGGTTGAGGCTTGTCTTGTGCATGCGTGGGGTTGTTTCCGAGGAGACGCAGACCAATGAAAGCATATTCCCTGTTCGGCCAAGGGCTGGTGGAGCGGGGCATCATAACCCAGCAACAGCTTGATGAAGCGATTCGCAAGCAGCAAACGACCATGGGGCACCGGAAACTGGGTGAGATTCTGGTGCGTTTGGGGCATATCAGCAAAAGCCACATTACCGATGGGCTTGCGAACCAGTTGGGCATTCCGATCATCAAGATATCGGAGCGCGAGATTCCGGAGCGCATACGGAGTCTGGTGGATGGCGGGATAGCGACGCTGTACCGGATTGTCCCGGTGGAGGAACGGGGGCGGACCTTGATGGTGGCGACGGCGGATCCGACGAACATCAACAACCTGGACAACTTGTCGCGGCTGTTGGACCGGCCCGTGGAACCGGTGCTGACCACGCCGGAAGAAGTCACGTTTGCGCTGAACAAATATTACGGTCTTCAGGAAAACACGGTCGAGACGATGCTTTCGACGGTGAGCAGCGCGAGCAGTATGAGCACGCTGAGCACCATGTCGAATTTGAGTTCGCTGGACAGTTCGCTGAGCAGTTTGGGGAGCATGTCCGCCAGCGACATCAGCATGAGCAGCATCAGCCTCAATGACAACGATCTGGACATGCAAATTCCCGGAACCATTTCGATGGAAGGCGGGGGGGATGATGATGACCAGGACAATCCGGTGGTCCGCTATGTGCATCAGATGATTTTGGAGGCCTTCCGCCTCCGGGCCAGCGATATTCATGTGGAGCCGGGGAAGTTCGATGTGAAGGTGCGGTACCGGGTGGACGGCGTGCTTCAATTGATGCCGCTGCCGCCCAAGCGCGCGCAGGCCGCGATTATCTCGCGCCTGAAGATTATGTCGGGGATGGATATTTCCGAGCGGCGCATCCCGCAGGACGGGCGCATTAAAATGGCGATAGGCGGCAAGATGATTGACTTGCGCGTAAGTGCGCTTCCCTCCTCCTATGGTGAAAGCGTGGTCATGCGTATCCTGGACAAGAGCGGACTGATGCTGGGGCTGGGGCAGTTGGGATTTTCGCCGGAAGTGCAGCGGCAGTGGGAGATTCTGTTGAACCATGCCACGGGCGTGGTGTTGGTGACGGGCCCCACCGGCTCCGGAAAGACCACCACCCTGTATGCCTCCTTGCACACGTTGAATCAGCCGGACCGGAAAATCATTACGGTGGAAGACCCCGTGGAATACCAGCTTACGGGGATCAATCAGGTGCAGATCAACCATGAAATCGGATGGGATTTTGCGCGCGCGCTCCGCTCCATTTTCCGTCAAGACCCCGATATCGTGATGGTGGGCGAAATCCGCGACAAGGAAACGGCCGAAATCGCGATTAAGGCCGCGCTCACCGGTCACCTGGTGTTCTCCACGCTTCACACCAACGACACCGCGAGTTCCTTCATCCGCTTGGTGGATATCGGCATCAAGCCCTTCCTGGTGGCTTCCGGTGTGCGCGCAATTCTGGCCCAGCGTTTGACGCGGACGATTTGCACGGGCTGCAAGGAGGTCTGCGCCCCGGAACTGCAGGAAATCGAACGGCTGGGCTTCCCAGTGGAATTGGACAAAATAACCCTGTACCATGGGGCGGGCTGCGACAACTGCAACAAGACCGGCTATCAGGGCCGGTTGGGCGTGTATGAATTGCTGCCCACGACGGACCGCATCCGGCAGATGCTGATGCGCAGCGAATCGTCGGCGGCGATCCGGCGGGCCGCGCGCCTGGATGGCATGGTCACGATGCGGGAAGATGCCTGGCGCAAAGCGCTCAATGGAATCACCACGGTGGAAGAAGTGAACCGGCGGACGCGGGTGGATGAACCCCTGCACCGGCGTGAAGCGATAGCGGTAGGAGAATAAGCAATGGCGTATGAAATGGTCAGTTTGCTGCGGATGTTGATCGACCGCGATGGATCCGACCTCCATCTCGAAGTGGACAATCCGCCGGTGGGCCGCGTCCATGGCCACCTGCATTATTTTGGCGACAACCCCCTCACGCCCGAGGACACGGAACGGCTGATGAAAAGCATCGCGTCCGTGGACAATCAGCAGGAGTTGCAGGAAGTGGGGGGCGCGGACTTTGGCTTCGCCTTTGAAGACATCGCCCGGTTCCGCGTCGCGATTTTCAAGCAGCGCGGCTATGTCGGGCTGGTGCTGCGCTTGATTCCCCGGAAAATCCTGACCTTCGAGGAACTGGGGCTGGCGGAAGTCATCAAGAAACTGCTGGTTATGCCCCGCGGACTGATTCTTGTGACGGGCCCCACCGGTTCCGGGAAAACCACCTCGCTCGCAACCATGTTGGACTGGATTAACATCAACATGGACCATCATATCATCACGATTGAGGACCCGATTGAATATTATCACACCCACAAAAAGAGCATCGTGATCCAACGCGAAGTCGGCGTGGACGTCCCCACCTTCGCCGAAGCCCTGCGCCGCGCCCTGCGCATGGACCCCGATGTGATTCTCGTGGGCGAAATGCGCGACCTCGAAACCATTGAAGCGGCCATTACCGCCGCGGAAACCGGCCACTTGGTTTTTGCCACCCTGCACACCACCGGGGCGGTCCGCACGATTGACCGTATTGTGGACGCGTTTCCCACGAACCAGCAGGAGCAAATCCGCACCCAGCTCGCGGGCAATCTCAAGGCGGTGATTTCGCAGACCCTGATCCCCCGCAAGAGCGGCTTCGGGCGCGTGGCGGCGTTTGAAATCATGATTTCCACCCCGGCCATTCAAAACCTGATTCGTGAAAACAAATCCTTCCGCATCACCTCGTCCATTCAAACCGGGCACAAATACGGCATGAACCTCCTCGACGAGCATTTGCTCGCCTTGTACCGAAAGGGCATCTGCAAATATGAAGATGTGGCCATGAAAGCCCAAATGCCCGAGGAATTTGAGGCAAACGCGCGGGCGCTGGGTCTTGAAGACGCCCCGAAACCTTCCGGCTCCGGCACGGAAGCGGCCTAAGGATTCTGTATGGCGGTAGCACGCATGGAACGGCCTTTGGAACGCAAACTGGGCGACCTGCTGGTTGACCAGGGGGTGATCACGCCGCTGCAACTGGACGAAGCGCTCCAGCGGCAGCGGTTGACGGGCGACATGCTGGGACGCGTGCTGGTGACCATGGGGCTGTGCGAAGAGCAAGACATCATCGAGTGCCTTGGGGTGCAATCCGGGATGGAGCGGGTGGACATCACGAAGCTCAAAATTCCCGAGAACATTATCCGGAAAATATCGCCGGACGTCGCCAAATTTTATAATATCATCCCGATCAAAGAGGCGGACGGGACGCTGATCGTGGCGATGGCGGATCCCCTCAACATCCAGATTCTCGATGATCTCCAGCAGATCACGGGGCAGCGCGTCCGCGGGGCCGTGAGCAACGCCACCGACGTGGCCGCCGCCTGGAAATCCAACTATTCCTTTGAAACCGACTCGATCCATGAGATGCTGTCCCAATTGCAGGACAAGGTGGGGACCCATGAACTCAGCATTGAAGAACTGGGCCAGCAGGCGGTGATTGGCGACGTGGACAATCTGGTCGAGTTGGCGCAGCAGCCCGAAGTGATCAAGATTGTCAATCTGGTGTTTCTCGAAGCCGTGCAAAAACGCGCCTCGGACATACACTTTGAGATTTACGAGGAAACCTTCCGCATCCGGATTCGCGTGGATGGCGTGCTGCACGAAATTGTCAGTCCGCCGAAGCTGTTGTCCATCGCCCTGGTGTCCCGCGTCAAGGTCATTTGCAACATGGACATCGGGGAGCGGCGGCTGCCCCAGGACGCGCGGATCGAACTGAAAGTCGGTGACACCGTCATTGACATCCGTGTGGCCACGCTGCCCACCCTCTATGGCGAATGCGTCGTGATGCGTATTCTCGATCGGACCGCCATCAAGATTGATCTTGAAAAATTGGGCTTCAGCAAGGATATCCGCGCGCTGATCATGAAAGTGATCGCGCAGCCCAACGGCATTCTGCTGGTCACCGGCCCCACCGGTTCCGGGAAAACCACCACCCTTTACGGTTGCCTCAATGAGCTGAACCAGCCGGACGTCAAGATTATCACCACCGAAGACCCGGTTGAATTGCAGATTGACCGGCTGATCCAATGCCAGGTGAACGAGGAGGTGGGGCTCACGTTCGCGGCCTGCCTGCGGTCCATCCTGCGCCAGGACCCCGACATCATCATGGTCGGTGAAATCCGCGACCTGGAGACCGCGCAGATCGCCATTG
>CAYXPO010000329.1:0-5842 GCA_964466925.1 uncultured Nitrospirales bacterium | reverse complement strand
CGGCCAATACTTTCGCCATGGCCTCGCGCTGCTTCTCCTGCTGTTCCGCCGTCAGCGCCTGCGCGTAGCCGTCCTTGGTGGATGCGGTCTCGCCCAGATCCGCCTTCACGAATTTCGCCCCCAAGGAATGCACCTGCTCCTCCACTTCCCGGCGCGTGTCAAACGCTTCCACCCGGGCGCCCAGCCGTTTCGCCGTCGCCACCGCCTGGAGCCCCGCCACGCCGCACCCAATCACAAACACCCGCGCGGGCCGCAGCGTGCCCGCCGGCGTCATCATCATCGGCAACACCCGGTCCGCGCGTTCCGCCGCCAGAATCACCGCCACATACCCTGACAAATTCGCCTGCGAACTCAACGCGTCCATTTTCTGCGCCAACGTCGTGCGCGGCAACATCTCCAGCGAAATCACGCTCACGCCCCGGGCCACAAACGCATCCAGCAGGGGAAAATCGTTGAACGGTTCCGTGAACCCGGCGTAACAACTCCCCGTTTTCATCTTTTCGACATCTGAAAGACTCGGCTTGCGCAATCCCAATACCATGCCGGCCTGCGCCCATTCCTCGTCGCGGGCGGCACTCACCACCGCCCCTGCGGACTGATAGGCATTATCCTCATAGCCGCAGGCAAGGCCCACTCCGGCTTCCACCACCAATTCGGCCCCCAGCTTGCACAGTTTTCCGGCCGTTTCAGGCACCAGCGGGACGCGGGATTCGCCTGGTGTGGCCTCTTTCGGCACAAAAATTCGCATGTTGACGCTGTATCCTGTTTTTTGTGAGATGTTAAAGGGAATCCAGAAACACGGCAGCAATCCGCGCGTGTTTATACTAAATTCAACCCTGAAATATCAAATAAACATGCCCGCCTTCCCCCGGAAACGTTCAGGTTGCCGAATAAGGTGTCCGGCGGACCTCACAACAATCTCAAATACGAAGGCGATTCCAGGTCCGGAGAACGTTCCGTTCCCCCACTTCTGAAAAGCCCCCTTTTTTTGTCTATGAACCACAATATATTGGGTGATCCCTCGGAAAAACTTGCCCGGTAAAGCAACAATATATTGTATGTGCAATGGGTATTATCGTGAAATATTCAAAATATATAGTGTTTTTAAGCCAATTTTTTGCCTAAAAAAAGTGCTTGACAAACACAATATGTTGTGCTAACGTGATGCCGGTGTCTGGGACCGAACCTCAGAGCAACCCAGAGTGAGACTGAAGCCTCCGCAGCCCAAGGGTTTCAGCAAAGACGCTCAAGTGATAGTTTTCTTGCGCCTATAAGAACACAGAACCGGGTTTCAGACACACCCCGCACATAGGGCGGTGGGTACCCAAGGCCCACCGCCCCCCTCCATTTTACGGCCTTGCCCTGCGCGTCTTATTCCGGCGTGGCGGGGTTTTCGCGCTCATACTCCAGTGGGTGGCGCTCCTTGAAGTCTTCGATGGTGATGCGCCCGGTGATCCAAGACCAGTTCATGGGGTAGGTCTGCGGGTCGAAAATCATGTAATAGAGGTGCCACACCACAATGGTGAGCACGGCCAGCCATGCTTCGTAGAAATGGATTAGCGCAATCACGTCCAAGGCGATCTTGGGCAGGTATTTCAGGAAGATATTCACGAACCACATGGAGAATCCGGTGAAGACCATTAACAGGGTGCCCCACCACATCCCCCAATACTCGAATTTCTCGATATAGCTGTACCGGTCGAACTTCGGCGGTTCCTTGCGCAAACCCAGCATATAGGCCAGGTTGCCTCCGGCGTCCTTCATATCCTGGAAACGCATCATGAGATGCGCCAGTTCTTTCCGTCCGGAACGGGTAAACAGCAGAAAGCAGGCATTTACCACGGCAATCCCCGTCAACACCACGGCGGCTGCGCGATGCACGAGGCCCCGGGCCGCAAGGCCGGTTTCCCCATGGAAAAGCCACTGCGCCCACCAGGTCTCCGGATACCGCAGTGCAAACCCGGACAAGGCCAGGGTGATGAAGGTGATGGTCAACACCAGGTGGCCCACAGTCATCCCGGTGGTGAAGCGGCGGTAGGTGCCCGCATCGCTGAGTTCCGCCCAGAACTTGGTCATGGATTTGCGCACCATGGACAGGGTGTTATGAAACACCATGCCGCCGATAATGGCCGAAATCAGGAGGATATAGATGAGCCGGACGATGCCGAGAGCTTTTTGGCCGGGGTCGGTGGGCATGATATGCACGCGGCCAATGGCGAAATTGGGGCCGGCGTCTTTGTGGCATTTCGAGCAGGTGGCGGGCAGGTTGGTCTGATGGACGGAGGATTCCGGATCCTCTGGGGGCAGGATGAGATGGTTTTCATGGCAACTGGCGCACGTGGCCACCACTTCCGAACCCGCCGCGCTGGCAAGCCCGTGATAACTGTCCATATAGCTCGCCTGCCGCCCCGTTTCCAGTCCGTACTTGTACATGATCTGTTCATTGTCGTGGCACTTGGTGCAGGTGCTGATGACTTGTTGGCGGCGGTTCACTTTGGAACCCTTTTGCGAAGGCGGTTCGATATCGTGTTCCCCGTGGCAATCCACGCAACTGGGGGCGTCTTTGATCCCCGCCTGAAGCGCGCGTCCGTGAATGCTTTTTTCATACTCCGCCGCGGCTTTGGGATGGCATGCGGCGCAGGTTGTCTTGATATTCTTCCGGTATACTTTGGAATCGGGATTGTCGGACGGCAACAGGTCATGGGAACCGTGACAGGCGGTGCAGGTGGCGGCATTCATGTTGCCTCGGGCAATGGCTTGGGCATGCGCGCTCTTCAGATAACTGTCCGTGGGGTTGGCCACGGAGATCAAGTGCTCTTTCACGATTTTGGGATCGGAATGGCACTTCCCGCAGGTCTTGGGCATGTTGCGGGGATTCATGTACGACAGTTCGTCGGTGGCGCGGCGGATATCGTGGACCCCATGGCAATCCGAACAGCCATTCACTTCCGTACTGCCGTTCTTGAGCAATTGTCCGTGGGGGCTTTTGGCATACATTTCGCCCTGATCATGGCAATTGCCGCAGTTGACCTTGGCCAGCCCTGCTTTATGCGGCAACTCAGTGATATCCGAGTGGCAGGCCGTGCACCCTTCGTTTGCATGCACGGAGGTCTTGTAAGTTTCTTCATCCACATACAACGGACGCACCGATCCGTCCGGCAGGGTGGCTTTGAATCCGGCTTCGCCATGACAAAAAAGGCATTCCGAATCTTCAATGGCGAAGGCCGGAGCGAGCAGCAACAAACTGACGATCAAAAAAATCGCGCCCATGAAAGGTTGCCGCACGGCGGCCCGTAACCGCATCAAAGTAGCCATGGAGTGCCTTTCTGTTTCAGACCTGATGATGGCCTTGTCTAGGTACGGCTGATAAAATGGTAAAAAACCGCCACCCCCTGCATTCTGACAAGAAACACCGGAAAGTGCAACCGGGATTTTTACGGAGATTGGGGGAGGGCTGAACGTTGTCCTGCCGGGGTATCCGAATTTTTGTTGCGCAGGGCGCGGAAAAAATGGGTGAGCATACCGCCGCATTCGGAGGCCAGCAGCCCCGATTGCACGGAGGGGTTGTGATTGAACCGGGGGTCGTTCAGCAGGTCCATCAGCGTGCCGCAACAGCCTGCTTTGGGGTCGGGCGCCCCATAATACACCTCCGGAATCCGCGCGAGAATGATGGCCCCCGCGCACATGGGGCAGGGTTCCAGTGTCACGTAGAGCCGCGTATTCTCGAGCCGCCAACTGCCAATACGGGCGGCGGCGGCGGTGATGGCGATGATTTCCGCATGGGCCGTGGGGTCTTGCAGCGTCTCGCGCTGGTTATGGCCTTTCCCGATGATTTGGCCGTCTTGTACAATCACACAACCCACGGGCACCTCCCCCACTTCCAGGGCCCGTTCCGCTTCCCGCAGCGCGCAGCGCATATATCGTTCATGGTCTTCTTGCATGGCGGGGATTATGCAGGGGAGATTACAAAAAGGTCAACCTTACAGTGTCGCTCAGGGTTGGTCTTTGTTAATTTCTTTACCACGCAAGGTTCAGCGCAAGATAGCCCCAACCAAAGAAGGGAAGAATTGGGTGTTTCGATACCGATAGCAATAGCAGTCCCATAACTCGAAAAATCAAAATCCAAGGTGTAAAACCGTACACATTTCGTTTCTTTTATGTATTTCGTGGTAAAGCGCCGGAAAATGCAGCCTAACCCTTCAAATACTATCCGCCAAGGCCCTTCGCACGATGCGCGAGGTGAGGGCGCGCCTGAGAAATGCGGTGCGCTGTTCATTCAGGGCCAGGGCCATGCGGGCGCGCAGAGGTTCCATGCCGGGGACGTCCCGGCCCGAGGCGTGGAGTTTGTCAAAGGCGTTGAAGGCCTGTTGCACCTCGTTCTGGATGGATTCCCACATATCAACCGGGGGGGGGGCCGTGAAACCTGTAATGCCGCATTCCGGAGCCATGGAAAAGACGCGCAGTTCATAGGGGCCGAGTTGCAAGGACCCTGCGGCCTCTACGGCAAGCGGTTGGCCTGTGGCGAGATCGCGCAGATTTTTCGGCGCGGTGTCAAAATTAATGTGCACCTCCACCGGGTAGTACTCGCGGTTGACCGCATAGAAATAGCGCTGATTTTCGTAGAGCAGCGTGCGCACGGTCACGGGATCGGTTTTCGCTCCGACGGTATCGAATTTCCGCCGGGGCAGGGCGCGGTAGGCGCGGGTGAACGAACGTAATTGGTCCGTGTGCGCCTTGTCGAGGAAGAGACCGCCCCGCGTGATGCGGCAAGCGTCCATTTCCGCGACGGCGTGCGCGTAGGGTTCCAGGAAATGGATCGGTGAGGGGAATCCCGGGGTGATGCGCAATTGGGAGTTCCACCAGAATCCGTCTTTGGGATATTCCGAATTGATGCGGACGACGCCATCGGCGGGTTTTCCGTCGAGGAGCGACATTTCCGCAAGATTGGGGTCGTCTGGTTCAGGCACGAACCACACGTGTTTCCCCCACGCCTCGACCCAACAGTTGAAGATGAACGCTCCGGGCCGATCCTGATCATGGAAGGCGTCAAGCGCTTCCTGGTCCAGGTAATCGAAGTCCCGGTACATGGTTTGGGCCTCTATGGGCAGCGTGGTTCCGCCGCAGGGGTTGGATCCGTGGCCGCCCCGATCCCGGCCATTGCCCATGCCGCGGTCTACTTCCAAACCGGGTTCATCGCCATAGAGCGTAATATCAATGCCGGCCTCGCGGTAGAATTCGACCATGCTCGGGCGTTCGTATAACTGGAGCCCGGCGGAGTCCTGTCCCAGGACATTGGTGACGGTGGTTTCGTCCCAGAGCGTGATGGTAACCCGCAGGTCCTCGCGGGATTCTGCGAGCGCCCGGCGGATTTGCGAGAACAGCGCGCGGATTTTTTTGCAGCGCCAATTCACCCAGGTTTCCCGGTGTTCGGCGGTCAGAAACGTGAACCGTTTGGAAAACCGGTCTTGCGCCTTGGGATTGACGGGAATCTCGATTCCGGTTTCCTTCGAGAAGAGCGCGATAGTGTAATCGTCATAGCCGGAATCAATGGAACCGAACCACGGCATGGCCGAGGCGAACATATTGAAGGAAATGCCCCGGAACGCCGGATACTTGGCGTAACGCTGGCCGATTTCGCGCACGAAACCGAGAATAGCTTCCTGGACCGTGGGATGGATCGGATTGAACATGGGGCCGGTGTGTGCGCCCGGTGTGCGGCGCTCTCCATAGACCCATTCCGGGAGCAGGGTCCACGGCTCCATGGGGGGCTTGCCCTTGATGGCTTCCGCCAGCCGGTTGAAGTTCCGGGCGTTGTAGATGGGGGTCCAATCGTTGGTGCTCG
>CAYXPO010000328.1:0-5879 GCA_964466925.1 uncultured Nitrospirales bacterium | reverse complement strand
GCAGAAAATAGCGTGCGGGACCGGCGTTTTCGCCGCCTTCCGTCTACAGCCTCCCCCGCAGCCAGTCGGTTTCTTCATGACTCAACTGAATCGTGGATGCGGCCATGGCTTCGCGGATGCGGCCCGGGTTGCGGGTACCAATAATGGGATGCACGGGAAAGCCCTGGTTCATGAGATAGGCCAGTGCGATTTGGTGGGCGGTGACGCCTTTTTGCTCCGCCAACTGCATGGCGCGCAGCAACCGCCGATGATTCGCGGGCGCATTGTAGCGCGCGCCGCGCGGGATAGGCCCCTGGAATCCATTTTTGGCCCATGACACGTTCTCCGCGCCGAAAAATCCTTTTGCCTGCGCCGTGAACGGCGTCATGGCCAAGCCGGTCGTTTCGTGCCATAAACGCACGGGTTCATCCGCATCGAGCGTGTTGTCGGGCGGGGGCATCTCGTGAACGCGGTCCGCCAACGCCCAACGGGGTTGACTTGCCACAAACGTGGGCAGGCCCCGTGCGGACGCCCAGGCATTCGCCTCGGCGATGCGCTCCTTGGTCCAATTCGATGCACCGATGTTCCTGACACGCCCCTCCTGAACAAACCGGCCCATTGCATCAATGATCTCGCCCGCGGGCATCCGCACATCATCGCGGTGCACCCAATACAAATCCACGCGATCGATCCGCAGCCGTTCCAGGCTCTCGTTCAAATCCCGGCTCATCTCCGCATAGGTGCAGCGCGGACAGTCCATTGCCTCAAGCGGAGGATGCCCCCCCTTGGTCGCAATAACCATGGAGTCCCGCGCGCCATTTCCCTTCAGCCACTCCCCGATGGTGCGTTCGCTCGCACCCTCACCCTGGGGTTCCCAGGAGGAATACACATGCGCGGTGTCAATAAAATTCCCCCCCGCCTGCATAAAGGCATCCAACAGTCCAAACGCTTCCACTTTCGGAATATTCGAGCCCATGGACGTTGTGCCCAGGACTATTTTCGAGGGAACCGCCGTATCCTTAAGAAAGGTCTTCACTCGCTCATCACCTCGAGGCAATCCACGGGAAGGCATCCCCCCGTGGATTGAATGCGGACCGCGTGCCGCACGCCGGAGAGGTTGCCGAGCGTGAAAATTGGCGCAGAGTCGAGCGATGTCTGCGAGGAATAATCCAGCATTCCTTTTTGGACTCCATCCACAAAGACTTCCGCCGTGCCATACTTCGGGCCCCGGGGCGCCCAGACCACAAAACCATTCCCCTCGATATTCCATTTCACCTGCAAGCCCGGTTTCTTGCTTACCGCCCCCACACCGAACCGGAAAGCGGAATCGTCCTTGTGTTCGTCCCAATTCGCCCGGTTTTGCGCCGCGTCCAACAGCGCCTCTGTGTAGAGCCAGAATACCCGGAGCGGCGGCAAGGCCCCTGTCGCTTCAAACCGGTTCACCCGCGCATGGCTGTGGGCCGCCGCAAGCAATCCCAGGCCGCCCGGCCCTTGGGGAAGCGCACCGGACCATACCGCTTTTCCATCCATCACCAACTCCGCCGAAACAGGGCTTTTCCAGGCCAATTCCACCGTCATGGGCTCCCTGCCCTCCCTATTGCCCTGCGCGATTGTTTTTGGGGTGTCCGTGGTTCCCGTTTCGAGCAACTTCCAGCCCGATCCCGTCAATTCCAAGCCTGAAAACCGCGTCTGTGTCAGCGGATGCAGCGAAGCCCCGGAACTCGGCCGGTCCGGTCCCAAGGGCGCCATGTAATTCCACAGCAGGGTTACGGTTCCCTGAAGCGCCAACTCGACATTCAGTTTTTCCACCGGCCCGCCTTTTTTCAACAACCCCAGGCTGGGCCCCTCGTGCCCGCTTATCACAAACCCCTGATCCCGATAGGGCGTGTCCCAAGGGCGGGAAGCAAGATTGATCGTGCCGTTCCCATGGCTGTCCCGCGAGGGAAACATCACATTGAACACGCCCTCGGTGACAAATCCGGAAAAGGTCTGGCCCCAAATGCCGGCGTATTCATGTTCCACCGTCTCCGCATGCCACGCCGAACCCGCCTGCCACAGTTCCCACGCCGCGGGATCCATCGCCTGTTCTTTCAACACGCGGAAGATTCCTTGATAATTTCTATTGGCCGCCACCGACGTGGCGGGGGCGTAAATATACCCTTCATGGGTGAAGGCCGGGAAAAATTCCAGCAAGGGCGGATGATACCGATCCACTTCGGGATGCAACAGCAGCTTGGGTTCGGAATAGGGCCCTTCCGGCTTTTCCGCTGTCATGCCGAGCAGCGCCCAGCCGAAAAACGGCCCGCTGTCCGTCAGCGTCAACACCAGCCAGTCGTTCTCGCGGCGAATAATGGACGAAGCGTATATGCGGCGGTATTTCCCGAGGATCAGCGATTGATGGCGCGTGGTGGCGATGGGTTTCAACGCCCGGTGAAAGGGGCCTTCCGGACGGTCCGCCCACGCATACCCCGCGCCGCTGTTGGCCTCCGCCGGAGGATTGGCCGCATTTTCCCACGTGGTGTTTTCCGTGCTCCAATCGTAGCAGAGATGATACCGTCCCTCCGCATGGACAATCGAAATGTCGGGCCAATGCGAAAGCGGCGACACTTCCCCCTCGAACACATGGGGTTCCTTCGTGAAAATTGGCCCGATGGGTTCCCACCGTTGCCCGCGGTCAGCAGACCGGTACACGTGGCAATAACTGGGCGCTTCCGGACGTATTGCATACCCGGCGCAGTAGTGACCCACGTAGAGATACCAGTTATTGCTCACGGGGTCCTGGAAGAGAAAACCGTTTACCGGCCACTCATAGGGCGGCGCGCCGCGCACCACTGGATTTTCAGCGGCATGGGAAAACGTGTCAAAGGAGGCATCCCCCAATACCGGATGCCGCAGCCACGCATCCTTCCACGCCCCCGCGGCAAAGTCGGTGGATTCCATGCTTCCCCCTTGGAGACAATACAACACGGCCACCATCCCGCCCAAGAGGCGGGCGTTCCACAGCCGCGTACGTTTCACCCGGACACCTCGTTCAGTCATTGATGATGGGAATACCCGACCAGAGGTGTTCGATGCCGAAAAGCCGGGCAAGATGGTAAATCATCCCAAAAATAATGGCCATCATCACACCGTATACCGAGTTGTGCCAAATGCTTTCCCAGTCCATATCCATTTCCTTTCCTCATATTTCACCGTTTCAGATTACCGCACCTCCCGCCAGGAACACAAACATCCACGGGCCATTACGAAATGTCTCATTGGGAGACAAAACCCCGCATGGGTTGTGTCAGCGGTTCCCGTATTGTTTCAGGTAATACTCCTTAAATTCTCCGGATTTGATTTTCCGCCACCACCATTCATTCTCCTGATACCAGCGCACGGTCAATTCCATCCCCTGGTCCCATTCCATGGCCGGGGCCCAACCCAGCGATTTCAACTTGCCGGGATCAATCGAGTACCGCCGATCATGCCCCGGACGGTCCGCCACCAGTTTAATCAGCGATGCATCGCGCCCGGTGAGTTTCAGGATCGTGTTCGTGAGCGTCATATTCTCGCGTTCATTGCCGCCCGCGACGTTGTATATTTCGCCCGGCGCGCCCTTGCGCAGCGCCGTGTCAATCCCGCTGCAATGATCGTCCACATACAGCCAATCGCGCACGTTATGTTCTCCGCCCCGGTACAGCGGCAGCGGTTCGTTATCAATGCAATTGGTGACAAACAGGGGCAGCACTTTTTCAGGGTATTGATACGGTCCGTAGGTGTTGGAGCCGCGCGTGACAATGACCGGTACCCCGAAGGTGGTGAAATAGGAGTGCCCGAGCAATTCCCCGCCGGCTTTGGCCGCGCTGTAGGGATTGCGGGGATTGAGCCGGTCCGTCTCCTTGAATGATCCTTCGTCAATGCTCCCATACACTTCATCCGTGGACACCAGCAGCACCCGGCGCGTGCCCAGTTTTTTGGCGGTTTCCACAATGTTGTACACGCCGTCCACATTCGTGCGCAGGAATTCCGTGGCCCCGAGGATGCTGCGGTCCACATGCGTCTCCGCCGCGAAATTCACCACCGCGTCACACCCCTCCATCGCCTTCGCCACAGCCTCCGCATCCGCGATGTCGCCCCGGATAAACGTATGCCGCGCGGGATCGGCCTCGCGAAGGTTATCCAGGTTGCCCGCGTAGGTCATTTTGTCCAAGGTGACAATATGCACGTCCGGGTACATGCGCAATTGATACCGGACAAACGCCGAACCGATGAATCCCGCACCACCCGTGACCAATATCCGTTTCATGATAGTTTCGTCCTTCGTTGAATATAGTTCCGGAGCGCCTCGCGCCAGCCACGCAGGGAATACCCGGTGGCGCGGGCTACCTCACTTGAATCCAGCACGGAGTATATGGGGCGCGGGGCCTTCAGGGGAAACTCGCTCACACGGCACGGAAGCACCCGTGTATCGAGTCCCGCAAACTCGATGATCGTCCGCGCCTGTTCATACCGCGAACACTGGCCTTCATTGACCGCATGATACAGGCCGTAGGAATGGGTCTGAACCAGCGCCAGCGTCGCCTCGGCCAAATCCATCGTATGGGTGGGCGATCCAATCTCATCCTCCACCACCCGGAGTTCCGGGCGGGAGGCCGCCGCCCGCAATATTTTCTCCACAAAATTGTTGCCGCCCGGCCCATACAGCCACGCGGTCCGGATAATGAAATACTTCCCCGCCGATTTTCGCGTGGCCGCTTCGCCGGCGGCTTTGGAATGCCCATATACGTTTATGGGCGACATCGGATCGGACGGGACATAGGGCGCGCCTTTCGATCCGTCAAAAACATAGTCCGTGCTGTAATACACCACCGGGATATCATGGTATGCTGCAACATCCGCCGCATTGCGCGCCCCCGTCTCATTCACCCGGAACGCCGTCTCCACGTTGTCTTCCGCGCCGTCCACGTCGGTATAGGCGGCCGCGTTTATAATCAAATCCGGCCCCACACGGTCCGCCAGCGCCGCCAGCGCCACCGCATCGGCGACATCCACCTCGGGCAGGTCCACCCCCCAAAGCTCGCCCTTTTTCCCAAACACCTGCATCAAATCCCGGCCGAGTTGTCCCTTGGCCCCAAGAAGCAACGTCCGCATGCTGTTATTCCTTACTCCTTATAAGTTTCGTGGCGTCTATCCCATACAGGGGGCCGAACTTATCCGACAAGTACCGCAGGAACGGTTCAACGGACAGTTTGGCGCCCGTGGCCGCCTCAATGATCTCCGGCGTCCTTTTCCGGCGTCCGATTTGATGCACGCGGCTCCGGAGCCACTGAAGCACCGGCCCGAAATGGCCTTGTTCGATTTCTTCCCAAAAATCCGGCAGTTCAAGCCGTATCTTATCATAAAGTTGCGCCGCATACAGATTTCCCAGCGTATAGGTGGGGAAATACCCCATCGCGCCGTGCGCCCAATGAATATCCTGAAGACACCCCAGCCGGTCCTCCGGCACGTCAATATCCAGGTGCTCTTTGATCTTGGCATTCCACAACGGCGGGACATCCTCCACCCCAATCCGCCCTTCCACCAGCGCCACCTCGATCTCAAAGCGCACCAGGATGTGCAGATTGTACGTGCACTCGTCCGCTTCCACGCGGATCAGGGAGGGCCGCACCCGGTTGAGCGCCCGGTATACCTGGTCCACCGTTACTTGGTCCAATTGTCCCGGATAATGTTGCCGCAACTTTGGCAGATAATGCTTCCAGAAGGGAAGGCTCCGGCCAATAATGTTCTCCCAAAAGCGCGACTGCGATTCATGAATCCCGAGCGACGGCGCCTGCGCGAGCAATGTCCGGCGGTCTTTCTCCAGAAAGCCCTGTTCATATAACGCATGCCCCCCTTCATGAATCGAGCCCATCAATCCC
>CAYXPO010000327.1:0-5919 GCA_964466925.1 uncultured Nitrospirales bacterium | reverse complement strand
GAGATTCTGGGCAACGCCTTCGGGGATGCGATTATCGAGGCCTACAAGAAACTGGCGCCCGCCCAAATGGCCCATGGAAAGGCGGATGCCTCGCAATATATTCATAACCGAGCGCGGAAGGACCCCGTTGACACGGAACTCAACTTCCTGGTGGTGGAGAATGACAAGCAGGAGAAGTGTTATGCCGTGCGGTTTTCCGCCCATCCCACCAACTATGATGATGACATGATGCAGTTCAGCGCCGAATTCCCCGGCGCGCTGCAACGCGACATCGCCAAAGCCACCAATGGTTTCGCCATGTATATGGGCGGCTCTATTGGTTCGTGCAGTCCGAGCGCCCCGGAAGGCCCCACCCCCGACGCCCGTATTGAAGCCTTGGGACAGGCCCTCGCGGACCTCGTGCTCGACAACAGCAAAAACCTGACCTATGAGTCCAACCTCGATATTGTTTCGCTGGGCGTGCGTGTGGGCATGCCGTCCATGCAGATGCGGCCCTTCAACACCAAATTCCGGCTGTCGCCGTTGATTGGAAAAGTGTTCGGAGTGCCGCCCTACGGCTGGATTCAGGGCATCCGCGTGGGCAAGTTGGTATTTATCGGCACCCCCTTCGATTTCAGCGGCGAAACCAGCATCGTATGGAAAGAATGGGCGGCGAAACGCGGATATGATCTCTGGACCCATGGCCATGGCGTCTATTACTGCGGTTATCTGTCCCCCGACAAACATTATCTGGAAAAACCGCTCGGATACGAGACCGGATTGATGGGGTGGTTCGGTCCGAACACGGAAGCCTATTTCACCAAGCTGTTCGAACATGCCGTGGACGCGATGGCCCCGCACGATCAGAAAACCGCCCCAACCCAATGAGTATTTCGGAACTCCCGGAAATCCCGGCGGAAGAACCCGCCCCGGCGGAGTCTGCCGCTGCCGAACTGCCTCCCGCCGAACCGTTCCGGCCCGTACGCGGGATCAAGGGGCCTGTGGCACTTGCCTTATTGGGAGTGCTTGTGCTGGCTATTCTGGGCGTGCTGGAAGACCACTGGGCCGATTCTCAACCCTGGATAGACGCCCTGGTCTTTCCGGGCACTGTCATTGAAAAAGAAGGGAGGGTTCCCCTGTGGACACGCGATGTGGAGCGTGCCGCGGCGGCGCCATCGGATGACCCCTTGCAGGCCGCCCTGAAAACCCTGCTCGAAACCGAGGGGCTTGGAGAGGGCGGTTCCCCGCCGGAATATGTCATGGCCATCGAAATGCCCCCCGAAACGTTTGCCCCGCTGCTTGCTTCCGGGCGGCTGCCCGAACCGGGACGGCCCGAAGTGCTTGCGGGAAACCTTGCGGACGAATCGCCTTTCACCCTCGATGGAGTGGCCTTCACGGTGACCGGCCGCCTCCGCGGGTGTGTTTCAGGATTCACCATTGACTACCTGCTGCCCTATGATCCGGCCCTCGAACACTTTTTTTCGGAAGCCGCCGGGGCCCGGCGCGGTTCGTTGTTTGTTGATGGCATGCGCCGAATCGAAGAACTGGCGCCCGCCACGGAATCGGCGAAACGCTTGAAATCCCCGGATTTTTCCGGCGGACAAATCCGCACCCCCGCACTTTACGCCTGGGCGGCTTGGATGGGATTACTGCTCGTGGCGGCGGGTGGCGTCACCGCCTACCGCCGTGTCTTTGTGCGCCTTTCCCAGTATCCCTCGCTAACGCTGGGCCCTATTATCCAAGAAACCGTGCACCGGCCCCGGTTGTTTGCCGCATTGCATATCCTCATGTACCCCACGTTCTTTGGCGCGATGGCCGCCGGACTCTGCCTCCCCGAACTCAACTACCGGCTCACGGAATACTTGGGCTATGTATTCACCCAGGGCGAACTCAGCTACGTCGGCGACGCCTATGCCTCCGGCGACATTCTGAAAGCCACCGGGGCCACCTTTCTGAACAACTACGTTGTACAGACCCTCGGGCTTACGTTCGCCATCTCCATTTTCCCCATTCCCCTGGGTGTGCTGAAAACCCTTGTGAGCTTCGGGATGGTCGGTTTCGGCATGGCCCCGCTCTGGTATGGCGCTGCCGCCGGATATGCCTACCACAGCATCACCATGGTCCTTGAACTCGAAGCCTACGTCCTTGCCTGTTTCACCGTCACCGTCTGGCCCATCCACTGGTGGCGCACCCTGACCGGTCCCGCCCCCGGACGAGAATTCTTCCTCAACCTCCGCCTCTTTCTCGGCGGCGCCCTCCTCGCCGGCATCATGCTCGCCCTCGCCGCCCTCTACGAAGCCACCACCCTCATCCTTTTCGCCGGCGGGTGAAAAATCCCGAAAGACCCTGTACTTGATTCTTGGGCGCGGGTGGTGTTGAATACACCCCGGTGACTGACGCTTGAAAGAAGGAGACAGGACATGCGCGCGCTGGTGTTCGACGGAGCCGTGAAACTTCGTGAAGTGCCCATGCCCAAGCCCGCGCCGGGGGAAGCCTTGATCAAGGTGCTGTCCGCGGGGATATGCAAGACCGACCTGGAGATTCTGCGCGGGTATATGAACTATACGGGGATTCTGGGGCATGAATTCGTCGGGATCGTGGAGGATGCGCCCACGAAAGCCTATATTGGCAAACGGGTGGTGGGCGAAATCAATTGCGTGTGCCACCAATGCCATTATTGCCTGATGGAGATGCCGCGCCATTGCCTGAGCCGGACCGTCCTCGGCATTGCGGGGCGCGAGGGCGCCTTCGCCGAATATCTCACGCTCCCGGAGGAGAACTTGCATTTGGCCCCGGGAAGCGTTCGCGATGACGTGCTCGCCTTCACCGAACCGGCCGCGGCCGCGTTTCGCATCACCGAGCAGATTTCGATCACCGCGGCGGACCGGATTGTGGTGCTGGGCGACGGCAAGCTGGGGCAGTTGGTGGCGCAGGTGTTGTGGCTCTATTCCAAGAATCTCGTGTGCGTGGGCAAACACGAATGGAAAATGGAATTGCTCAACCGGCTGGGCATCGCCACCGCGCATAAAAATGACCCGCTTGAACGCGGGGTGGACATCGTGGTCGAGGCCACGGGATCGCATGATGGATTCGCGCGCGCCCTCGAACTGGTCCGCCCCGAGGGGACTATCATCCTCAAGACCACCATCACCCATCCCACCGCGCTCGAGTTCAGTCAGCCGGTGGTGAACGAGGTGAAAATCCTCGGATCGCGCTGCGGCCCCTTCCGGCCCGCCCTCGAGGCCTTGAGCATGGGCACCGTGGAAGTCCGTCCCCTGATCAGCGCCAGTTTTGAGTTGCGCGATGGCGAAGAAGCCCTGCGCCGCGCCCAACACCCCGATGTCCTTAAAGTCATCCTTCACATGTAACGGGCGGTTTATTGATTTAATGGAATTTTCCGGGCGTTCGGCCCCTGCGCTGCGCCGGGAAGGGCAAAAAGTCTTGGCACTTTTCCGCCAAATATGTTATAGTAAACTGGAAAGCGGCCAAGCAGGGATGCGGAAGTGGGCCAAAACATGGGAGGTACGAAACCATGGGATTAACCATCAATTCCAACATTCCCGCCATGAGCGCCAGTCGTCAGACGCAACAGACCAACAAGGCGCTTACGAATGCGCTGCAGAAGTTGGGGTCGGGCTTGCGCATCAATCAAGCGGCCGATGATGCCGCCGGGCTCGCCATTTCAGAACGTTTCCGCACCAAAATTCTGCAAGGCCAGCAGGAAATAAACAATCTCCAGACCGGGGTGAATTATGCCCAGACGGCGGATGGGGGGCTGGAAGTGCAACAGCAGGCCACACAGCGCATTCGGGAACTGGCGGTGCAGGCCTCGAACGGCACCTTGACGCAGGATCAGCGCAACGCGCTGAACGCGGAAGCGCAACAACTCATGGGCCAGATCAATGATGTGGCCGGAAATACGCAATACAATGGCCAGGCGATGCTGAACGCCAATACGACAACGCCCTTGGGCACGGAAGGGGGCGCGCAGGTGACCGTGAACCAATCCACCACCACGTCGCTGGGGCTGACCGGCATGGATTTGAGCACGGCGGCCGGCGCCACGGCGGCGTTGGGCCAAATAGACTCGGCCCTCTCCCGCATTGACCAGAACCGCGCCGGACTGGGGGCGCAAATGAACCGTTTCGAGAGCAACATCAACGAACTGCAAAACAGCGTGATGAACGCCACCAACGCGGAGTCCATGATCCGGGATGCGGACATTGCGAAATCGGTGATGGACAGAACCCGCAACCAGGTCATGCAGCAGGGAGGCATTGCGGCGATTTTACAGGGAAACATAGCGCAACGCTCCGCGCTGGCCTTATTGCGCGGATAGAGAAATCGCGGTAGACTATGGGTCACGGCGGAAATGAATGCCGTGACCAGTTTTTTTACAGGAATACGCGGTGGAGACGAGTTCACGAGAACGTGCGGAGGCATTGTGGCGCAAGCGGTTGGATATGGAACACCGCTGGAATCTGCGCGAAGGCGACGAAGGGGATTTCCACGATCTGCGCAGCGAGATTCGCGCCACCCTGGCTACTTTTGTGCTCAAGCTCTTCCGCCTCTATGAACGCGGCCGCCGCAATGCCCTCACGCCCGGCCTGACGCAACTGACCTTCCGCTATCCGAATCTTCCCGAAAGCCTTGATGGACTGCGCATCCTCCACCTCTCCGATTTCCATTTCAGCATCAACGACACCATGTTCACCGAAGCCATCGCCAAGCTCGTCAAGGGCATGGACGTGGACCTCTGCCTGATGACCGGTGATTACCGCTACGGCCATTTCGGCCCGCAGGACAGGGTCCAGGAGCACATGCACCGCGTGCTATCCGGATTCGAGGCGCGCTATGGCGTGTTTGGCGTGTTGGGAAACCATGACCTCAGCGAGGTGGTTCCGCAACTCCGCGATTTGGACGTCCGCGTGTTGCTCAATGAAGGGGTGCTGCTGCCGATGGGCGGCGCCCGTGTCTGGATCGGCGGTGTGGACGATCCCCATAAATTCCGCTGCGACAGCCTCGAGGACGCGCTCGCGGAAGCGCCGCTCGATGCCTTCAAGATTTTGCTGATTCATTCCCCCGAGCGCGTCCCCGAGGCCGTCCGGTACGGTGTTGATTTGTACCTTTGCGGCCACACCCACGGCGGACAGGTCTGCCTGCCCGTGATCGGAATGGTGTACCCTAACGCCCGATGCGCCCCGCAATATGTCAAAGGCGTCTGGAAGGCAGGCGCCATGTGGGGATTTACCACGCGCGGCCTTGGCACCACCGACCTCCCCATCCGCTACCACTGCCCTCCGGAAGCCGCGTTGATCACATTGCGGCGTGAAGACTAAAACGGCCGTTTCCCCCAAAGCAATTGCTTTTCATCTAAAAGAGAGGTACAATCCACCCTAGAACAGTGGAAATGGTCATGACACAGTTAATCTTACAAGAGGCTTCGCGTGAACTTGCCAAGGCGATTGATGAGGTTGCGGCCGGGGAAGACCGTGTCATCATCGAATACCAGGGAAAACGCATAGCCGCCGTATCCTTGGATCTTCTGGAATGGATCGAGGAAATTGAGGATCAAATTGACCGGGAGGAAATCAGGAAAGTCCGTGAGGAGTTGGTGCGTGAAGGTACGATTCCCTGGGAGCAAGTCAAAAAAAACCTGGATCTGTAAGGTGCGGAAATGGCCTATTCCGTGGATCTTTCCAAGCAAGCAGAGCGGCAATTGTGTCAACTTTCACGAGAAACACAAAAACGTATCAAGTTTCATATTGATGCGTTGGCGAATGTACCCCGTCCTCATGGAGTCACCAAGTTAACCGGTGTTGATAATGTTTATCGCATACGCATTGGGGAATACCGGGTTCTTTATGAGATCCATGACGATGTATTAGTGGTGTTGGTAATCCGTATAGGGCATCGGCGGGAAGTGTACAGGGGATAATC
>CAYXPO010000326.1:0-5929 GCA_964466925.1 uncultured Nitrospirales bacterium | reverse complement strand
GTTTTTTCTTGTGTTTGGTGGGGGGGGGTGCGGGGGGTTGGTGGGGTGTTTTTTTTGTGGGTGTGTGTGGTGGGGGGGGGCAGGGTGTTGGGGGCGACCTCGGGATGGGGCAAATCTTGTACTTTCACTTGCGGCACCATACCTTCCAAGGCATTGGGGGGAAGGGGCGCGGCTTCGGGGGTGCTGGTCAGGGAAGGTTGAGGGTTTTCCGCAGGTGTTTCAGCCGGTTTTTCCGCCGGAGCATCAGCGGATTTTTCTTTTGGAGGCACAATGGGAGCGGCTTCCGCCGGTTTTTGGGGCGCGGCGGGTTTAGGGGCCGGTTCTTTTTTTTCGGGGGCGGCGGGAGGCGTAACCTCGGCGACGGTTTGGAGTTGGGGCTTTTTACCGGTCAGTGAGGGTGTGTCTTTGTCGCCGAGCCAACTGGTGATAACCATGCGGACTTGTTTGCCTGCAATACCATCCACGGAAAGGCCGGTTTCCGCCTGGAGGCGGGAAATGGCACTGGCGGTCTTTTTATCAAAGGTGTCATTGGTGTTATCGGGGGTGATGCGCCCGAGGCGGCGCAGTTGTTCTTTCATCACCGCCACGGGTTTCCCGGATTGGCCGGAGAACAGGGTTTGCGTGTTGGGCATGGGGTCGTGCCACAAAACCACCGCCTCGCCGGTGTAATGATCGCGGAAGGCTTCGCGGGTGACTTCCATGGTCTGGCCGGATTCCGCCGTGAGGGTGCACCGGTTGGCCGTAACATTCATGAGGCCGAGCCACATCGTTTTGTCCGCGGCGCGCATGCGCACGAAGGCGGGCAAGTCAATGGCGGCGAGTTGTTCGAGGGCGGGAATCAGGGGTTCGGCGGCAAGCCCGTTTTGTTGGGCGAAGGCAGCCAAACTGTCGGGCGTGTCATTTTCAGGCAATCCACCCACGAGCGCCATGTTCCAGGCGTGCAAGAGGGCGGCGGCGGCGGCTTGCTGGGCAGCCTTGGGTTCGAGCGCGGCAAGACGCAGGGCCAAGTTGTCACCCGCCGCCTCTCCCCCACTCTCCGGGGTCACCAAACGTTGTAAAATCTTGCGGGCAGCATCCGAATTGACCAGCACATCGGCCACTTGCTGCTCCAAGCCTTTGTTGTCCTGCACCGTCGCGTTCACGGCGGGCGTGGAAGGCGCGGCCGGGGGGGGCGGCGCCGGTTTGTCGCCGGTCAGGAATGCATTGAAGACCCCCAACTCGCGGGCGGCTTCTTCCATGGGGGCCGCAAAAAAGCGCACGATGACAATCACCAATATCGCGGCGATAACAAGGGCCGGACTGGGTGTCAGGCGGCTTAATGCCCGGCGGAAACGTTTCCGCTGACCGATCTTTTCCCCCCGCACTTCCTTCGCCGCGAGACGGACTATTTTAGCCGTGATGATCTGGGTTTCCTTGGTATATCCAATGAGGAGGGCGCGATCGCATACGGCATTGATGAGGCGGGGCGTGCCTTTGGAAAAGCGGTAAACCGCGCGAATGGCGGAACGCGAAAACTGCACTTTCCGGCGTCCCCCGGCCACGTGGAGGCGGTAGGCGATGTATTGGAGCGTCTCCTTGTCATTCAGCGGCTTGAGGTGGTATCGGGCGGTTATGCGCTGATTGAGTTGGCGCAACTCCTGTAAAGCGAGATTTTCCGCCAGATCCGGTTGGCCGATCAGGATGATTTGGAGCAGTTTTTCCGACTCGGTTTCGAGGTTGGAAAGCAGGCGAATCTGTTCCAGTTCTTGGGGGGAAAGATTTTGCGCTTCATCAATGACGAGGACGCAGTTGTGCCCTTGCGAGGCGGCGTCCAACAGGTGGGTGTTCAAAATTTCCGTAAGTTCGAGGACCGAGGTGGCCTGCGTGACCACACCGAACTCCGCGCAAATTTTTTGAAGGAGTTCGACGGGATTGAGCGCGGGATTGAAAATAAAGGCGAGTTCGGTGTTGGGGTCGAGTTGGTTGAGCAGGTTCCGGCAGATGGTGGTTTTCCCGGTGCCAATCTCCCCGGTGACCATGACAAATCCGCTGCGGTTCTGGATGCCATACAGCAGGTGGGCAAACGCTTCCTTGTGTTTGTCACTCAGGTACAGATATTTGGGGTCGGGCGTAAGGTTGAACGGACGTTCTTTCAGCCCATAAAAGGTCTCGTACATGAGGTGGCCGCTCCGGTTAATTGTTGACTAAATAGCTTAACACGTGGCGGTCTGAGAGTCAATTGCTCTCCCGTTCCGGATGCATGGACAAATAGCGGCCGCGTGTACCGGTTTATTATAAGGAAAGGGCCAAGAGCCGCGTATCACGCAATGTGGATGTCGTACTAGGAGGGCATTACCGGGGAACGGGTCTTTCTTCAATTCAGCGCCCTTATGTTTGGAGTGTAATGGAATTTTCTAGAATTATCTATTTTGGGGTATTTTGATATGAATATTCGCATTTTGGGACGATACATCGTATAATAAACTGCGGAGCCAGCGTCTGTTTCTTGATGTTAACGATATTGTCGGTGGAAGTGAGCCATCATGTACGTGACGCATGCGCGTGCGAGCGAACAGAGAGGGAATTGCGCGGGATGAGCGATATCCGAAACAAACAAGCCGGGGAGTTGCATCAACTATTACAGGCGAAATATGCGGGGCTTTTGGACCGCATGCTGGATGCATGGGTGATGGTGGAGATGGGGGGGCGCATTGTGGAGTATAACCGTGCGTTTCGGGATTTGATCGGGTATGCGGACGATGAGATACGGGACT
Source organism: uncultured Nitrospirales bacterium (assembly GCA_964466925.1). Taxonomy (GTDB): domain Bacteria; phylum Hydrogenedentota; class Hydrogenedentia; order Hydrogenedentales; family CAILVY01; genus CAILVY01. The sequence continues at coordinate 3,176 of CAYXPO010000326.1, read as the reverse complement.
TGACCTATCAGGACATCACTCCGGCGAAGTGGCATGATATGGAATCGTCCATAGTGCGCGATCAGGTTCTTTTGACGGGTGCTTCTGCATTGTATGAGAAGGAATACCGGCGCAAGGACGGGGGGACGGTTCCTGTGGAATTGCGCACGTATCTGTATCATGAGAAGGATGGCGGGCCGCGCGGGATGTGGGCGATAGTGCGGGACATTTCCGTGCGCAAAAAGGCGGAGGAAAATCTGCGCCGGAATGAAGAGCGGCTTCGCAATGTAATGGAAAACCTGCCGGTGCTGATGTATCAATTTTATGTGACGGAGAGCGGGGAGTATGGCATCAGTCATGAGAGCGGCAGGATATTGGAGATTCTCGGCATTTCGGGGGAGCCCGACACGTTTTTCACCCAGTTTGCGGCCAACATTTTGGACGAGGACCGGGGGCTGTTCCTGGCTTCGATACAGCGGGCGGTGGCGGATGCCGCGCCCTGGAATTTTGAGTTCCGGTATGTCAAGCCCGGCGGGGCAATGTTGTGGTTGCATGGAATATCGGAACCCGTCCGGGAAGAGGGCCGCCTTGTCTTCAACGGGATTCTTCTTGACATCACATCGCGGAAACGGATGGACGAGGCATTGAAGGAAAGTGAACTGAAATTCAAGTCCATCATGGGGCAGTCCACGTTGCCGATGTCATTGTTTGACAGGGACGGTTTTCTTGTTGATCTCAATACCGCTTGTTCACGCATGTGGGCTGTTGACACCGCCAAGGTCATAGGCCGGTACAATATACTAACAGATATAAACCGGTCGGCGGCGCATGCCCATATTGTTAAAGCCTTTCAGGGAGAACCGGCCAATTTGCCGGAACATTGTTTTGATCCGGCGCTTTCGGGGTATTCGGGGAACAAACGGTGGGTCACGGGCCGGGCGTATCCCCTCAAAGATCAGAATGGGGTGGTGAAGAATGTGGTGATCATTACGGAGGATATCACGGAGCGGAAGCAGGTGGAGGAGGAATTGCGGAAGTTGTCGTCGGCGGTGGAACAGGGGCCGGTTTTGGTGCTAATCACCGATCCGGAGGCTGCCATAGAGTATGTAAATCCGAAGTTCACGGAGGTTACGGGGTATAGCCTTGAGGAAGTGCGGGGGAAGAATCCGAGAATATTGAAGTCGGGCCATACGCCGCCCGAGCAATACTTGGAATTGTGGGCGGCGATTAAGGCGGGGAAAACGTGGAAGGGGGAATTTCAGAACCGGCGGAAAGATGGAACGCTGTTTTGGGAACGGGCGCACATATCGTCAATCCGGGATGCGTCGGGGGCCATCACGCACTTTATCGCGGTGAAGGAAGACATTACGGAGCAGAAGGCGCTGGAAATGCAGTTCCGGCAGGCGCAAAAGATGGAGTCGGTGGGGCGTTTGGCAGGTGGGGTGGCGCATGATTTTAATAATCTGCTCTCCGTCATACTGGGTTATGGGGAATTGCTTCGCTCGGATATTCCCGAAGATTCACCGATGCAGGAGTACCTGGGGCAGATTATGGAGGCGGGAGAACGGGCCAAGGGGCTTACGCGGCAATTGCTGGCCTTTAGCCGCAAGCAGGTGCTGGAGATGAAGCGGGTGGATGTCAATGAGGTGGTGCACGGCCTGGAAAAGATGTTGCGGCGCCTGTTGGGCGAAGATATTGACGTGTGGGTGCACCGGGTTCCGCGGGCCTGTTATGTGAAAGCGGATTCGGCGCAACTGGAGCAGGTGTTGATGAATCTTTGCGTGAACGCCCGGGACGCGATGCCGGGCGGGGGGGCGTTGACGATAGAGACGGATTGTGTGGAGTTGGATGATGGGTATGCGGCGTCTCATCCGAATATCAAACAGGGGCGGTATGTGATGTTTAGCGTGAGCGACACGGGGTGCGGGATGGACATGGAGACACAGCGGCAGATATTCGAGCCGTTCTTCACGACCAAGGAAAGGGGGAAGGGGACGGGTCTGGGGCTGGCCACGGTGTATGGGATTGTGAAGCAGCATGGGGGGGAGGTATGGGTGTACAGCGAACCGGGCCATGGCACGGTCTTCAAGGTGTATTTGCCCGCCTTGGATTCCCCGGAGGACGCGCTGGACAGCACCCCGCACGATGAGGTGGTTCCGGGACGGGGCGAAGTGATTTTATTGCTGGAAGATGACGCGGCGGTTCGGTCACTTGCGGGCCGTATGCTGGAACGGTTGGGCTACTCGGTGATTACGGCGCAAAACGTCCAGGAATGCCTGGATGCCGTGCAAACCCATGAACGGCTGGATTTGCTGATGACGGATGTGGTGATGCCGGGATTGAATGGACGCCAGGTAAGCGAGCAATTGAAGGAACTTCGTCCGGGCCTGCGGGTATTGTTTATGTCCGGTTACACCGAAGATGCGATTGCGCACCATGGGGTGTTGGAGGAAGGGATTCATTTCATTAACAAGCCCTTCAATCTGACGAGCCTGAACCGGAAAGTGAGGGAGTCGCTGGGCGGGTGAAAAACTTGATGCCGGTGTAATCGTTTGGTATAATGCCGTTTCCTTTATGCAAGCACCCCAAGGAACAACGGAGTAGAAGCGCGTAATGGCCAATATCAAGTCACAGAAAAAGCGGATTATCACGAACGAGAAGAACCGGCAGCGGAATATCGCCGTGCGTTCGCGGATGAAGACCCTCATGAAAGAGGCGCAGGCCGCCATCGAAAGCAAGGATGGCGAAAAAGTGAAATCGGCGCTTCCCGCGGCCCTCGCGGTGATTGACAAGGCGGTGACGAAAGGCGTTTTGCACCCCAATTCGGCGGCGCGGAAAAAATCCACGCTGCAGCACCGGGCCTCCTCCCTCTAATTGGTTTTTGACGCGCCGCACCGGGTTTTGCGCCGGGTGCGGCGTGTTTGTCTTTTGGGGGGGAGTGCTCTCTTGCAACGCCCTTGCCAGTCTGTTTAGCATGGCGGCTCCCGGAAAAGAAGGAAGAGCGGAATGACAATGACCGGTCAAGAGCGGATGCGATGCATGCTGGCGCGGAAGCCGGCGGACCGGATAGGCGTGTATGAGCATTTCTGGGGCGACACGATTTCGTTGTGGACGCGGCAGGGGCATATCCGGGAAGGGGAGTGTCTTGAGGACCATTTTGGGTATGACCTCCAATCCTTCTGGCCGTTCACCTTTAC
>CAYXPO010000325.1:3679-5932 GCA_964466925.1 uncultured Nitrospirales bacterium | reverse complement strand
GCAATCATTAGAGACGCTCCCCTGCAAAGCAGACACGGGTATGTTCACGGCCGAGGCCTTGTTGGAGGTCCATCCATTGCAGAATGATGTCGCTTTTCCCGTCGCCGTTAACGTCCATCACGCTGAATCGCGCGTTGGGGGGCACTTGGATTGTGATGGTGGGCTTGGCGGGGTAGCTGAATCCGCAGGCGAGGTAGAGGGCGAGGCGGTCCGGCGCTTCCTTGACAATCGCGTCGTGGAACCCGTCGCCGTTGAAGTCTCCGGCGATGGAAAAGGCCCCGGCATCGAGGTATTGGGCGTATCCGGGAGGGTTGCGAAATGGAGGCGCTTCGAAGCCGATGGTGAACCGGGTGAGCAACGCGGGTTTTTCCGTAAAAGCGCCGTGTACCTGGGGATACACGGACAAGGTGTGCTCCATCGAAGCACTAGTCATAAACCGGGCGATGGTTTCGCGGAGGCCGCCCTCGAAAAGGCCGGTGGCTTCGGTAATCAGGTCGAGATTGGAGTCGCCATCGAAGTCCAGAAAGGAGGCATTGGGCCGGAAATTGGGCAGTGCGGGCACACGGCGTATGTGAAAGGAGGCGCCTTGATCCAGGGTGGCCCAGGTTTCATACATCATGGGGGCAAGAATGGAGGTGGTCGCTTCCACCCATTGGCCGCCGGCATAGTCAACGGAGGCGTCACGGTTCAAGCGGCAGGGTTGCAAGAAGGCGGGCAAGGGTTTTGTGAGGATGGGCGGGGGTGATTTTTCCGGTTCCTCCAGGGTGTATTGGGTGCAGCGATAGCTTTTTTTGTTTTCCGGGGCAAGTTCCTGGGTGAACACGGAAAAAGCGCCGGATTCAATGATGACATGACAGGAAACGGCACGGGCGGGTATTCCAATGCGGCGGGCGGCGGGCGGCCAGAGGGGTTGTTCAGGCACTTCCTGCATGGCAAGAGGGGGCAAAAGATCGATATTCCGGGTTAAGACATAGGCGCCGTTTTTTTTCGTGAACAGATGGAGGCCGGAAGCGTTGACGGACACGATTTCCGGGACGTTGTCGTTGTCAATATCGTAGAGAATGCGCTGGAAGACGGAGGTAAAAGGTCTATCTGTATCGCCCGCCGGGGCGGCGTCGCAAGGACTTTCCTGAATGGGTTGTTCCAGTTTTTGTTCGAGGGTGCACGTCCACTTCTGTTCCTCCCAGCGGTAAGCGCTGAGGGTGTCTCCGGAACAGGCGAAGACGGTATTGTCCCACAAATCGATGAGGGTGGGCGAAGGGAATTTCGGGAGGGGTGTGCTGAGTTCGGGGGGGAATTGCCCGTCTTTTTGGAAGAGGACTTCCTTCGCGAAAACGAGGTCCAGCGCCCCGTCGGTGTTGAGGTCGGCTTGGCGGAAATTGACCGTGGTTTGCGCGAGAAAACCCTTGGCGGACACGGCCCAGAGGCCGTTTAGGTCCTGTTCGGAGAAAAAAAGGATGCCGAGGCAGCACTGGAGCGTAAGGGCGGTTATACACATACGTTCCGGCGCTCCATGACGAGAATGGCGGCGGCGGTGCAGAGAAGGGTGGCAAAGGTGGACACGGCGAGGCACTCCCACGTCATGGGGAACCAAACGCCATCGGCTCCATTGGCTTGTTGGACGAATATCTGCCAGGGTTTCTCGAAATAGGAGAAGAAGAGGAAGCGGTCTATATGGAGGGGGTATTTGACGGTGTCGGCGATAATCCAGGCGCCGATGGCGAAGCTGATGGCTTGGACGGTGTTCCGGGTCAGGGAGGAAATCATGAGGCCGAAGGCGGCGGTGGCGCAACAGGGCGCCAGGGAGAGAAGGAGTGCAAGAAGGTAGGCATTTCTCATTTGCGTGGTGGAATACAGCAGTTCACCGCCAAAGGTGATGCCGGACAACCGGCTTCCGGAAAGCAGGCAGAGGGCATAGGCGAGGGTCCAACTGAGAAGGGCGGTGATCCCGAGCAGCAGCAGGGCGTAGGAACATCCGAGCAGGAACTTGGCGATGACGTATTCGTGCCGGTGCACGGGCCGGACAAATATCTGGCGGAGGGAGCCGGAATGCAGTTCCGGGGAAATGAGCGAGGCGGAAAACAAAAGGATCAAGAGGAGGCCGGGCAATCCCAAGGCGGCGGGGGTGATGAAGGCGATCAAGGCATACCCGCGATTGGCGATTTGATCATAGGCGGTGCTGTAATGCCGGGAGGCGGGGTGCAGCAGGGGCGCGCAGAGAACAAGCATTCCCAACAAGAGGGGCCCCGCAAA
>CAYXPO010000325.1:0-3669 GCA_964466925.1 uncultured Nitrospirales bacterium | reverse complement strand
TTTGCTTCATGCGGACGGCTTTTTGCAGTTCGACCGTGTACAGTATCCAAATGCGCTGGAGCATCCGATGCATCCTTCGAGAGCGTTCCTATTGGTTGATGGCCTTCAAAAAATAATCTTTGAGCGTGCGCCGTTTGGGAATAATGCCGGAAACGGGGAATCCCGCGTTCACGAGAAAGCTGGCCAATTGGTTGACATTGTCGTCTTCTTTCAAGTGGACAATCAGGCGTCCGGGTTTTATTTTGACATCAAGAATCCAAGGCTGCTCCTTGAGGCGTTTGGCGGCTTTTTCCTCACCGTCCATGAGGACTTCGACGCGGCTTTGGTCGTAGGAGATAAGCGCGTCGGTGCGTTCACAGGCAATGAGCTTGCCTTGATTGATGATGGCCACGCGGTCGCAGAGTTGCTCGACTTCGTGGAGCAGATGGCTGGAGAAGAGCACGGTGACGCGGGCTTCGTCAGAGAGCCGGCGGATGAGGGAAGTGATTTCCTGGGTGGATTCGACATCGAGGCCGGAGGTGGGCTCGTCGAGAATGAGCAATTCGGGTTCGGTGAGCATGGCGAGGGCGAGACCGAGCCGCTGGAGAATACCCTGGGAGAGATTCCCGGCTTTCACATTGGCCCAAGGGAGCATACCGGCGAGATCGAGGATATGGTCGAGGTTGACGTCGCGCCGGGCAAGGCGCGCGTGAAGTTTGAGAATCCGGCGGGGCGTGAGATGTTCGGGGAAGGCCGGACGCTCGACGAGGACGCCCATGCGCCCGGCGATCTCGATAAAGTGTTTATGCAAGCTGCGTCCGAACAGGGCAACGGACCCCGCGGTGGGCCGGATCAATCCGCTGATGATGTGCAGGGTGGTGCTTTTGCCGGCCCCGTTGGGGCCCAGCAACCCCATGATTTCTCCCGTCTCCACATGGAGGGAGAGGTCGTCCACGGCAACCGTCTTGCCGTAGTGTTTTGTAATGTGTTCAAGTGCTATACATTCGGCCATGGCGGGAATTGTAGCATGTTTTGGTTTTGTCAAGACAGTTGCGGGGGGGGAATCACTCGATCTACAGCGATGGCCGCAAAGTGATTCCTCTGAAGCGGCACAGTCACAACGACAGAATTACCGCCAACCAACTTCGCAAGCAAGCGGGCATCCCTCCAAAGTTTTACCCTATATGGAAAAAACCTCCACGCCGGGAGGCACGCGCGGGCGCACGGTGTATCCGGCGTGGAGAGGGTTATTTCCGGCCCAAACGCGGTTATTCGCCGAGCAGTTCGCGTTTGAGGGTGTTCACCAGGGTTTTGGGTTCGATGGGCTTTTGGAAAATGCCGGCGAGGCCCAGTTCACGCGCATCCACGTTGTACTGGACGGCGTCTCCGGCGCTGCTGAGCATGTAGACGGGGCCCTCGAAGTTGAGGTCCTTGAGTTTTTTCGCCACGATGCTCCCCGAATCCACCGTTTCCATCATCAAATCAACAATGATGGCGTCGGGTTTGATGCTTTGGGCCACTTGGAGGCCTTCTTCTCCGTTGGCGGCTTCGCCGACGGTGAATCCGGCCGCTTCGAGGACGACGCGCAAGGCCGCGCGGATGTCCGGATCGTCGTCAATTGCAAGGATGGTTTTCTTTTTGAAATCCATGGTTGATCTCCTCCAAACCTGTATCAATGCTTCAGCAAAGGTCATCGCTTTGCCGTAATTTTCCCTGGCTTGTGCTTCAAGCCCTTCCGCGAATTCAAATGCATAGCCCCGCACCCCCATCAGCCAGGCCTTGGGCCGCGCGCCGAAATGGTCTTCGGCGACGGCCAGCACGGCGTGCGGGGAGAGGCTGTGGGTGGTGAAGGTGATTTCGGGGGCCGGATGAATGGATTGTACTTCAAACGGCTCCTTCGCCGACACACTGGCATCCACAAAGAGCACGGCGTCATGATCGGCGATCATCGCGCCGTGCTCGATATTCAACTGGTAATCGGTTTCCACCGTCACCTCGGGCCAGCCGTGGCGGGCGAGGCCGTCGGCGATGGCGGGACCCAAACCGTCGTCCTGGCGCCCGGGATTGCCGAATCCAAGCACCAGCAGGCGGCGGTTATTCACGCCATTTCTCTTCGAGCAGGGTTCCATCGGCGGCTACCAACTGCACATGCAACCGCATTTGGCCCAAGGCATGCGTGGCGCAGCTCAGGCAGGGATCATAGGCCCGGATGCCCACCTCAAGGTGGTTGAGCAGGCCTTCGGTGATCTCCGGCTTGCCGTCCAGATGCTGTTTGGCGATGACCTGGACCACGCGGTTCATGGCTTCGTTGTTGTTCGTGGTGGAGACGATCAGGTTGGCCAGGGTGATCTGGTCCTGATCGTTCACCTCGTAATGATGGAACAGTGTACCACGCGGAGCCTCGATCCAGGCCACACCGCGGTTGCGGCGCTTTCCGGAGGTGACGAGGTTGTCGTCCTGCAGGTCCTTGTCCGCGAGGAGTTCTTTGATTTTTTCGGCGGAGTGAACAAGTTCGATCATGCGCGCCCAATGGAAGGCCATGGAGGCGTTGATGGGTTTCCCGCCGCCCACCGCCATGAAGGCCTGACGCTCTTTCTCCGCAATGGGGGTGTCAATGTAATCGCAGATGTTGATGCGCGCCAAGGGGCCGACACGGTACCAGCCGTTCTCCTTGCCGAGGGACTTGATGTAGGGGAATTTCATGTAGCTCCAGGGGCGCACCTCTTCGGCGATGTAGTCCAAATAGTCGGCCGGGGCAACCTGATCGAAGATCATTTTTCCGTCCGCCGCTTTGGCCCGGAGTTTTCCATCGTAGAGGTCGAGACAGCCGTCTTCACGGACGATGCCGACGTGATTGGAGTCAAAGGCCCCAAAAGCGAGCAGGAAGTCCTTCTTTTCAAGGGTGATCTTCTTGCAGAGTTCGAGGGCCTCGATGGACCATTCGAGCATCTTGTCCATGTCCTTGGCGAGGGCGTCGCGTTCCTCGATGCTGAGATTCTTGTTCATGCCGCCGGGAATGGAGCCGGTGCCATGGACCCGTTTGCCGCAGGTGGCCTTGATGATTTCCTGGCCCCATTTGCGCATGAGGACCGCATGGGTGGCGGTTTCCGGAGCGGCATCAATGACCGCAATCACGTTGCGTTTTTCCACCGGGGCATCGAATCCGAACAAGAGATCGGGGGACGCCAGGTGGTAGAAGTGCATGGCGTGCGACTGAAACATCTGGCCGTAATGCATGAGCCGGCGCATTTTCTCGGCGGCGGGCGTGATCTTGTCCGCCCCCACGATGACGTCCATGGCTTTGGACGCGGCGAGATGGTGGCTCACCGGGCAGATGCCGCAGAGGCGCTGCACAATGGTCGGCGCTTCCCAGTAGAACCGTCCCTGGGCGAAGCGTTCAAAACCCCGGAACTCGATGATGTGGAAACGCGCCTGCTCGATGTGGTTTTTATCATCGAGGAGGAGGGTGACTTTTCCATGCCCTTCCACACGGGTGACGGGGTTGATGGTGATTTTTTTGGTTTTGTTTTTTACTGCTGTAGCCATGATAGCTTCACCTCCTGCTTAGTCGAACTTGACCAGTTCGTAGGGTAGAGCCAATTTATCGCCTTTAAGCAAAGCGACCAGCGCCGCCCAGAGGGTATCGGCGGAGGGCGGACAACCGGGGAGGAAGTAGTCTACTTTGACCAC
>CAYXPO010000324.1:0-5949 GCA_964466925.1 uncultured Nitrospirales bacterium | reverse complement strand
TGGCCATTCCCGTCTGTGCGCAGGGTCAAACCCCCACCAGTCCCCAAGCCAAACCCCAGCGCCCTTCCCGCTTGGGTTCTTCCATGGAAAACCCCCAGGGCGGGGCTGACCCCGGCCTGTCCGGAGTGCGCGGACGTTTGAAGAAAAAAGAGGAAAAAGCGGCGGCGGCAAAGAAACAAGCGGCCCCAAAGGAGGCGGGCGCCCAAGAGAAGGAGCAGAAAGAGGCGCCGAAACCGGAAAAGGCCGAGGATAAAGGCGGAAAAAAAGAAGAAGGCGCGCATGTAGTCAAAGGAGGAGGTGAAGGGGCCGCCCCAGCGGCGGGAACGCCTCCCTCAGCCCCGGGAACCCCTGCCGCCCCCCCCGGCAAACGGGCGAGCGGAACCACGCCCGGAGCGGGCGCCTCACCGGGAACCGTCTCAACCTTGTCCGCCACCGCCTACGAACCCATCTATGAACGGGCGATTACCTATGGCGAGGTTCCGGATGAAGGGGAAGCGATATCCGCCGAAGGCCCCATGCCGTGCAGTGAGTTTCTGCAAATCATCAATATGTCCACCAATTGGAATATTCTGGCGACCGACGAAGCCCAAGGGCTTCAACTTCAATTTTGGGTGGTGGATAAAAAACCCAAAGAAGCGTTGGAAATCCTTAAATTTCACGATATCCATTACGAATGGAATCCTGAAACCAAATACCTGTACGTCATGACCAAGAATGAATGGCTCAAACGGAAATACGGCAAAACCGTATCCCATGAATTCGTCGTGAACAATGCCGATGTCACCTATATCGAGTCCATTATCACCGGTTTGCTCTCGCCGGAGGGCCGCGTCATCACCGACCAACGCACCAACCACATCTATGTCTGGGACACCCAGGACAATTTGGACCAGATGAAAAAGACGGTGAAAGACCTCGATGTCCCCCTCGGTAAAGCCGAGTTCTCCGTGAAATACGCGGATATGGCTGATATCGAAGCGGTCTTGACTTCCTTGATGAGCCCCAATGGAAGCGTGGTGTCCGATCCGCGCACCGCCCATTTATTCGTGTGGGACTCCCCCGCCATCCTGGCGAAAATGAAAGAAGCGGTAACGCGCCTCGACGTTCCGGTGGAATCCCGCACCATTGACATCCTCCATGTCTCCGCGGAAGACGTCGTTGACACTGTAGAACCCATGCTTTCGGAACGCGGCATGATTCAAGTGGATCCCCGCTATAACTCCCTGGTGGTCTCGGACCTGCCCAACCGCCTGGACCGGATAGCCGACTTGGTAAAAACCTTGGACCGCAAGTTGGAAACCCGCACTTGGGTGTTGAAATACGCGGATATAGACTTTGTGGCGGACCAGGTTGAAAGCCTTATTCCCGACGACATGGGCGAAATCATCACCAACGAGGACGTGCATCAGATCACCATCTCCGGCCTCCCCAGCCGTCTGGATGAAATTGACAAGCTTATCAAGACATGGGACATCAAGCGCAAACAAGTGCTGATCGAAGCCTACATCGCTGAAGTGGACAGTGACGTGGAGCGCCAATTCAGCATCAACTGGTCCTTCTACGGAACCCTGGGCAATGTGCCGATTGTGCTGCACAGTGGCGACGGCATGAAAGACCTGGCCACCGCCTCCGGCTCCGGAGAATCCATGAGCGTGGGCCAGTTGCCCTATAAAGTGCCCCTTTATGGCGCACTCCAATTGGATTCCGCCGGCAATATCGTCCGGCCCGTGTTGAACAACCTCTCCGGGAAACCCATGGTGGATTCCTTCGGCGGGGATCCCTTGGCGGCGTCGCTCAGCTATCTGGACAAAACCAACAAAGCCACCATTCTCTCCTCCCCCAAGGTGGTGGTGCAGGATGGCGAGGAAGCCTCGTTTGAAAACGCCACCCGCGTTCCCTATATCTCCTCCTCCACCTCCAATCCCTATTACAACAACTACAATCAAAACAACAATCAAAATTACAATTACTACGGCTACTACGGCAACAATAACCACGTCGAATTCATTGACGTGGGCACCATCCTCTCCGTGTTGCCGCGCATCACCGAAGACGATAACATCCTGCTGGATATCAGCGCCGAGGACAGCACCTACAAGGACAAGGACGTCAAAGCCTACGATCAGACCTCGACCGTGCCCGAAAAAACCTCGCGTTTGGCGGAGACACAGTTGCGGGTGCATTCCGGCGACACCGTCGTCTTGGGCGGCCTGCGCCGAGACCGCTCGGATCACAGCGTCACCCGCACCCCCTTGCTGGCGGACATTCCCCTGCTGGGCAATCTTTTCCGCAATCCCAATAATACCGCCAAAAAAAACACCCTCCTCATTTTCATCAAAACCACGATTGTGGATGAATTTACCCATCCGGAAGCCGCCACCCTGGCGAAAATTGAAGACAAAATCACCATGGATGCGCGCCGTGCGGATAAGAATCTGTGGGACCGGTTGTATAACCGCGTCAAGAATGAGATAGGCGTCTCCATCGGCGAATCGGGCTATATGCACTCGGGCGGGAAACGCATCACCATGGACGCCTTGCGCGCCAAATTCCTGGACCCCTCCACCAAAGGGAAAACCGTGGTGATCCGCCGGCACCCCAATGCTCCGGAAGCCGTTGTGACACAAGTGACGGAAGCCGCCATGGAATCCAATCTCAAAGTTGACTTTGATGATTCCATCCCGTTGATTCCTTCCTACCACGACACCCCCCCACAGTCCGGAAACTCCGAAGTAAAAACCCCGGAGACACTGCCGGAACCCCCAAAAACGGAAACCGCGCCGGAAACGGCCAAAGAGGAACCTCCGGCGGTCCCTCCGGCCCCTGCAGAAAGCCCGGCGGGAAAATAACCCCCCAAAAAAGAACTCGGCCCCGGGCGGAAGGCCGTCCAGGGCCGCTGTCTTTTTCAGGAAAAACTGATCAGGCGGCGCTATTTGCGCGGCGTCCGCCGCGCGGCGCTTTCACAAACTTCCCCGCCTTGATGTAGCGCGCACACACTTTCATCTTGTGCACCCGTCCGTTTTCATCCAAAACCCGTATCGTTTGCAGATTGGGTTTCCACCGGCGCTTCGTGATGCCGGTGACATTCTGTCCGATACCGCCTTGACGTTTCGCTTTTCCGCGCCGGACCACCTTGTGCCCGACCGACGGACGCTTTCCGCTGTATTCGCACACTCTTGCCATGTTGCTCTCCCGGTTGCTTCGTTGGGTTTATCCTGCTGGGCGTGGTATACTTGCCACTCGAAGGAGTTGAAAGTATACCGAATGAACAGACGAATTGCAAATCTTCATCCCCCGCAAGAACTTAGCACGGCCCCCGCCCCTATCGGACGCCGTTGATCCCCATGCGAAACACGCTTCTGCCCTTCTGCCTGTGCCTCCTGTTGGCCGGGTGTACCCGCTTGGGAACGAATCTTCAACACCAGGCGCTCCCTCCCGGTACCCCCCCGGTGGAAACCATTCTGAGCAGTCTGGCGGCGAACGACGCCGCCATCCATAACTTCAAGGCGGCGGGCGCTTTCACCCTGAAATCCCCCGAACTTGCGGCCACCCAACTCCTGCGCGAAAGTTCGATACAATTCCGGCGCCCCAACGATCTTTATGTTGTGGGGAGAAAATATGCCACCACGGTGTTCCGGCTCACCTGCATCGGCCCCGCCTTCCTGATTGAATTCCCCACGGAGAAGCAGTATTACTTCAGCCCGAAAGGGGAACACATTGAGGGTATTTCCAAAACAGTCTCCCCTTCGGACATTGCCCAGGAAATGCTGTTGCCCGAAGACTGGACCGAACTCTCCGCGCGGCATGTGCGCATTCTGGAATACAATGAAACCAAACAGACCGCCGTATTGGAGATCAGAACGGGCGCCTTGCGCAAGCGGCCCCACCGCCGCCTGCTGGTGGAAGGCGTCCCCTGGGTGATCCGGCGCAGCGAACTCTTCGACAAATCGGGAAACATTCTCGCGGTCACCAACAAAGACGACTACCATGAAATGGACGGCATCCGTTTCCCCGCGAAAGTGGAATGCACCTTTCCCGGACAAGAAGCGTTTATGCGTTTCGACATGCGAAAAGTATTTCTTAACACCGAACTGGATGACGCCTCCTTCCGCATTGAAGCGCATGCCGCCGAATTGCGGGACAAGGGATATCAAAAAATGGAGCCCCAACCCGAACCATGAAATACGTGCTCAGCGCCTGTACCGCCCAGGAAATTGGAGGGTTGTTAAATGTGAAACCCTTCCAGGGGCGTCAGATTTTCCGTTGGATTCATCAAAAACGCATTTTCGATTTCAACCGGATGACCGATTTGCCCCTCGCATTGCGCGAACGGCTGCTCAACGAATGCGCGGCCATGGAAATCCTCCCCCTCGGCCTGCGGGAATCCAAGGCCACGGGAACCAAGAAGGTGCTATACCAAATGGCGGACGGAGAAACAGTGGAGTCGGTGCTGCTGCGCGATCAGGAACGCATCACCCTGTGCCTGTCCTCACAAGCCGGGTGCGCGTTGAAATGCGCCTTTTGCGCCACCGGCCAGGCGGGGTTCCGCCGCCATCTGGAGGTGCATGAGATTGTCGAGCAGGCCCTGTATCTGCTGGCCAATGAAAACCTCGAGGGGCGAACCCCCAATATCGTCTATATGGGCATGGGCGAGCCCTTCCGCAATTATGAGGCGGTCATGCACAGCATACGCCTGTTGATGGAAAAGGACGGCCTGGCCATTGGCGCACGGAAAATCACCGTCTCCACGGCGGGCGAAGCGCCGCAAATCGAGCGATTTGCCGAGGAAGACTGGCAGGTGCGCCTGAGCATATCCCTGCATGCCGCCAATGATGATTTGCGCTCCAAACTGGTGCCCATCAACCGCAAATATCCGCTGGTACGGCTCCGGCAGGCCCTCGAATCGTACATTTCCAAAACCAAACGGCAGATTACCTTCGAATGGACCCTGCTGGACGGTGTGAATGACCGCCCGGAAGACGTGAAAGAGTTGTTGGAATACGCGCAGGGACTCAAGGCGTTTGTGAATATCATTCCGTGGAATCCGGTGCCGGACCTGCCCTTCAAGCCTTCGCCCAAAAAACGCTGTGAAGAGTTTCGCGACGCCCTTATCGCCGGGGGGCTCCAAGCCACGTTGCGCCAGGAAAGAGGCCAGGATATCGAAGCCGCCTGCGGTCAACTCCGCCGCATTCATCAAACGCGCTAACCGGGATCAGGGTGTTTGCTCGCCCCCAAGTTCCTGTTCAATCGTTTTATGCAACAGGTTAAGGGCGGTTTCCACTTCCCTGCGCGTTTTCTCGATGGCTTCGGACGATACTTCCTGCGGAGGGGGTATCGGCGGACCGAACGCGCTGATAATGCGCGCACCCGGTTTGGGGATGGGAAACCGGTCCCAGGAGCGCACCCGCCAGCATTTGCTCAGGGCATAGGCATTGGGGACAATCGGCATGCCGGTTTTGGCGGCGATGTATGCAATGCCCGGCTTCGCTTCCCGCCGGGGTCCCCGGGGGCCGTCGAGGGTCCACCCCACCAGACAGCCCATATCCACAGCCGCGCGAAGCTGTTTCAATGCCTCCATGCCACCGCGCGAGGAAGAGCCGCGCAAAGACAGCAACCCAAACCGCGCCACGGTGCGGGCGGCCAGTTCGGCAAAGCGGCGCGCAAAGAGGCGCGTATCGTGCGCGATGGCCACGTGGGCGGAGCGGTTGGTGGGATGGGCCTTGTGCAGGTAATTCACCAACCCCATGGTCGCCCGCCGCACGTTGAAGTCGTTCATGCAGTTGGAACCGACGGCCGGGCGTTCGGGGCATTCGCCCGCGGGGTGGGAACCCTGTTCGGTTCGGGAGACCAGCTTCCCGATGGTCCGTCCTCGGAGTCCACCGGTTCCGAAGGCGAGGGTTTTGTAGAAGCGGTCGTTAAGCTCCGTCCAGTGGCCGCCTTCGACCAGTT
>CAYXPO010000323.1:5567-5957 GCA_964466925.1 uncultured Nitrospirales bacterium | reverse complement strand
ACTTGGCCAAACGATCCTGCATTTTCAATTCCCCTGCGGAGATCACCTCGGACAGTTGTCCGGACTGCGCCGTGGCGGCCTCCGACACGTCGCGCAGCACTCCTGCGGACGCCTCCCCCGTCTGGGTCTCCTGGCTCGCCTGCATGGCCTGCAATTGCGCCCGGAATTGCGCGGACTTGGCGTGCATTTCCGCCAGGCAGCTCTCTTTATCCCGCGCCAGCTTCACATATTGAAGAAATGCATCGTAGTACTCGCGCGCACTCGATGCCACTTGGTCCATTTTCTCCTGGTTGGCCCTGTCCCGGAATCCGGTTTTGGCCGCCGCCGCGTCCGCATACAACCCTGTTACCGCGGCTTCCACTTTGTCCAAACAGGTCTTGTCGTTCCGAA
>CAYXPO010000323.1:0-5557 GCA_964466925.1 uncultured Nitrospirales bacterium | reverse complement strand
TAGGTACTCCTGCCCGCCGCGCAGGAGGTAATTCTTTTCCTGGCGCCGGGCCTCAAATATGCCATTCTCCAGCTTCCGTACATTGTTGGCGTTTGTTACGCGCTCGGTCACATTGAATAATCCCAGGGCACCGGTCCCGCAGACCAATCCCAAAAGCACCAGAACAACGACAAAGCCGAGAAAAATGCGGACCCCAAGATGAAACTTCTTCAGCATGGCATATTTCCTTTCTTGGTTTGACAGCAGCCACCTTGCCTAACATACCGGTCAAGCCCTCAGGGCTTTGATTCCATTCCAAGAAAACGCAATGCAATGTTATAAAGATCGAAACAACCCTAAATACGACCTCAAAACACACCCGTGTGTTAAACTGTAAAATCAACACCACACCATTTGCACCACCTCGATTTCAAGATCCATTATTGCATTTCACCCTCCAACTGTCAATAGCCCTGATGCCGCATGCCGTACATTCCCCCTATTGTTCCACGCCACAATGCGGATTTGCCGGCCAACAAGTTGAGGCCATTTCAAAAATTGTGGATAATACTCTTCCGGACACCAACAACGCGGCGCAAGCCCTATTCCATGGTGCATGCACAGGGTGTGGCCAAAGTAAATTTTCCCGATCCCGCCCCATGGCGGGCCAAGGGTCTCATGTCCGGCCGCATAGGGGTCCGCTTTCGAGACTTTACGGAGAATTTGAGGCTATGACCGACTCCCCCGGATACCGCCTTTGGCAATGGGAACAAGGCGCCACCCCCGGCCCTTGGTACATCAGTGTCTTTCCCACCAACCGCTGCAATCTCCGGTGTTCGATTTGCTGGCAGCGCCGGGTGACACTGGACCATTCGGCGGAGTGTTCGGACGAGCGCTGGATGCAACTGGTGGATGAAGCGGCGGACCTAGGGGTGCGGGAATGGGTCATTGTGGGGGGCGGGGAACCCATGGTCCGGGACGAACTGGTGATGCGCATGTGCGAGCGGATTGTGACGCGGGGCATGGAAGGCCGTCTGGTCACCAACGGATATCATTTTACGGAAGAACATTTCGCGCGGCTATTGGACATCGGTTGGGCATCCATCATGTTCAGCGTGGACGGACCGACCGAGGAAATCAACGATGCGATTCGCAGCAAAGGCTCGTTCGCCCATGCCACGGAACATATCCGCGCTTTCACGCGGATGCGGCGCGAACGGGGTGTAAAGGTTCCTTTGATTTTCATGAGCATGGTCATCACCCGGCTGAATGTCCCCTTCTTGGACCGCTATGTGGCACTTGCGCATGAACTGGGCTGTGACAGGGTGGCCTGCGGAGGCCATCTTACCCTTGAAGGCGATTATTGCCAGCCCTTTGCGTTAACCGAGACCGATATCGCCCAATTCCCGGACCACGTGCACCGGGCCGAACAGCGCGCCAAAGAATTGGGCATTGAACAGACGTTTTCCTATTTGCTGGACCAATCCATGGGATACGCCGGCAAAGCGTTGCCGCCCCTGCCCTCTTCCGATAGCACAGGGTTAATGCACACCCCCTGTTTTGAGCCCTGGCTGTCTTTGCAGGTCTTGGCGGATGGCAAAGTGGGTCCCTGCTGCGTTTTTTGGGATATGGAAGCCGAGAATATCAAAACTGTTCCTCTGAGCGCCATCTGGACCGGGCCGTATTTCCAACGGCTGCGCGGCGATATGCTGGCGCAGCGTTTCCCCGATTACTGTATTTACTGTCATTCGTCATTTCACTTCCGGGACACGCTCTTCCGCGCGGACCTTTCCCGCATGCGGGAAAAGGGGCTGCTGGATACGTACACCCCGTTCCAACGTGGCATGTATCTGTTTTGCAAATCCATCGCCAGCATGAAAAAGAACGGCTTGTCCACCGCGCTGCACCGCGGAAAAGAATGGTGGCGCCTCCACAATACGACCAAATGAAAGAACCCATTGAATGGCCTCATCCACTATAGACCTTAACGTGATCTTTTCCCCGCCTTGGGATGTAACACGTCCCTGGACGGCCCCCGCCCATTTATGCTCCTATGCCCGGCATCTGGGCGGCCGGGTCCGCTTCCATGACGCAAACATCGAGGTTTATCACATCTGCAAAAAAATGGGTTTCGGGCATCTTTGGACCGATGGGCGGTACACGCCCATGTGGGAACAAGGAGATTTTAATTTTCTGACGGAATATTTTGATTTCTCGGAACTGGAAGGCGAAGTGGTGGCTTTTTCCCTTACCAACACGAATCTCGCTTTTAGCCTGGCTTTGGCGCGGATTATCCGTTCCCGCTGTCCGAAAAAGAAAATCATCATGGGCGGCCACAGCGTGTATTTTCCCGATCAGGTGGCCCTCATCCCCGTGGAATTATGTGACGCGGTATGCCAGGGGGAGGGGGAACTTGCACTGCGCGATTTATTGGACCGGGGGGTGTCTAATCTCAATGACGTGCCAGGCCTGTACCTTCCTCGACAGGAGGGTACCTGGCGGTTTACCGGGCCTCGCCCGATGATTGAGGATTTGGACACCATTCCCTGGCCACGATTCGAGGAAGTTGATTTATCCCGCTATGAGCGCCGCTTCCTGCCGCTGGTGGGCAGCCGGGGCTGCGTGAACCGCTGCAAATTCTGCATGGACCAGTACATGATGCGGTATCATTTCCGGACCCGGTCGGCACGCCATCAGGTGGATGAACTGGAGTATCTTCCCCAACACTTCGACGTGGAATATTTCCCTTATAACGATTCGCTGCTGAATGGGGATATTGCCCTGCTGTCCGAAAAAACCGATGAGATTCTCCGCCGGGGGTTAAATGTGCATTATGGCGGAAATCTCATGGTGCGCAAAGATATGGATGAGGCCTTGTTCCGGCGCATGCGCCGGTCGGGCTTTGAAACGGCGCTGATTGGCGTGGAGAGCGGCAGCGCGGAAATCCTGAAGTGGATGGGCAAGCGGCACTCCCCGGGAATGGCCCGGGAATTCCTCCGTGCCTGCCATACTGCGGGTATTCGGACGGAGTTGAATTTCATTGTGGGGTTTCCCTGGGAAACGGAAGCGCTCTTCCAGGAAACCCTTTCGTTCATCAAAGAGAATCGTTCCCATATTGATGCTGTTGTCAGCGCCGTCCCCTACGGCCTCCTGCCCTCGAAAGTCACCGAACAAATGGAAAAATTCGGAGTGGCCCGGCAAAAAGGGGCGCTCCCGCACGAATGGATCAGCACGGATGGCACAAACACCCTCGAGGTGCGGATGAAGCGTCTGGACCGCTTAATGGATTTGTGCCGGGAGTTGAATCTGATAGTTCCACACACGATGAGCCAAGCCGCCGGTGCCCCTCCCGCAAACGAACAGCTACAGGAACAGCTTTATGCCGCCTGGAAGAAGTATTGGCGCGAAACCCGAGACGCCAACCCGCGATACCGCAAAAATGCACTGTCCGGCATTCGGGCGCGGCAAATCCAAAAACGAAACTTGTCTCTGTCTATTTTCCTGGGGAAAATCGGTCTGGAAAAACCCATCCGCCACCTTTACAGGGCGGTGTTGCGCAAACGTTGACACTTTACTGCTTCGCGAAATCCCGGACCGTTTCATACAAGGCCACAAGATTTTCCGCAGGGGTGCCGGATTGCACATTATGGACGGTGTTAAAGACGAATCCTCCCCCTTGGCCGAAAATACGCAGCCGTTCTTGCACTTCACGGCGCACTTCCGCCGGCGTTCCAAACGGCAGGGTCTTCTGTGTATCCACCCCGCCGCCCCAAAAGACCAGATCGCGCCCAACAGCTTGTTTCAAGCCCCAGGGTTCCATATCCACGGCGGAACATTGCACGGGATTGAGGATATCGAAACCGGCCGCGATAAAATACGGGATTAGTGGACGAACCGCCCCGCAGGAATGGATGAAGGTCTTCCATGTTGTGTGTTTATGCACCCAATTATTCACGGCGCTGTGGAAGGGTTGATAGAGGTCACAGTAGCTGTTGATGGAAATGAACGGCCCCTGCTGGGTGCCAAAATCGGTCCCCGTGATAAACACGGCGTCCACAGTATTGCCCACCACCTTGTGAATCTTCTCCAGGTTCTGCAAGGCGATCTCACACTGAAGCTCGAATACCTTGTACACGTAATCCCGGCGGGACAGTGTGCTCATGTACCACTCCGCGATATCCCGGATGCCCCGGGGATGCTTCAGCCACGGTGCGGGCACGAGGGCAATGTCGCCAAAGGCGGTTCCGCCAAAATTCGCCAGGATGGCCTTGTCCGTGGTCGCACGAATCCGCTCGGCTTCCCGCTGGAAATGCGCCAGATCGGCCTCGGATATCGGGCCAAACTCCTGGAGATTGTCCATGGGATCCAGGTTCTCATCGTCAATCGGCGATTGGCGCACAATGCTGTCATGATACCAGCCGCCTTTCGGCATACGTCCGCTCGGTGGAACGGAATGATCCCCTTCAGGATACTGTAAGAGATCGCCCGATGCTTCCACCTCGGTATTAAACGCTTCCGGAACCAACACCGGTGTTCCCTGGAAGGTGGTCCACGGTTTCCATCCTTTGCTCTCAAACCCAAAAAAGTTGCGCGCCCCCCCCACTCCCACCACATCCACCCCCAAGACTTCCTGTAAATCCGGCGCAATCTCACCCAACATTTGATAAGGTTCCACCACTTTCACGGGCGTACCTGGCGGGTCCAGCCCCAGCGCCTGCCGCAAGGCATATACGGCGTTCACGTGCATGCCGGTTACGGCGCTCGCCCCCAAATCCAAAGGCACCCGATCCCCTTCCTGATGATTCAAGGCACACTGTAAACGTTCACGCGAAGTCACAGAGAATTCTCCCGCCCCTAATCCACAATCACTTTGGAGGAAAACCTACTTTTGGGCCTTGGCCTTCGGCTTAACCGCCTTTTTCGGGGCCGCCTCCGGCATGCAGAAGTAGAAATACTTGGCCGCTTCGAGAATATTGCCCAAGTTGCGCTTATTCTCATCCGCCAGTTCCAAGCCCAAGGCTTCCGCTTTCACCAACAGGGCTTCCCACGCATCATGGTCCCATTGACCCTGTTGATCCGTGACAAACTTGCCCGCCAGATCCAACAACTCTTGTAATGAATGCTTCTTCGCCATCGTTAACGCCCTCCTGTTACTCAGGTTATGGCTACCACTATACACAAAGCCCCCACCGAACGCAATGGATTTTTGTCTCAAGAAAAATCCATGCGTCATACCACCATTGAACTGAAAACCGCGAAACTTACGCAAATCCGGGGCAGAAGCCATCTTCAGAGCCAATGCAAACGTGATATCCTTCCGAATTGAAAAACTGTATCACGCGCAGAAGTTCCGGCAGGCTGATAACCCAATCCTGGGGATTGGAATCATAGGTACAAGGACCGCAGGACATATCACCCGGCCCCAAGGTATATCCATCTTCCGTGCCCGCTTGGCGACGGAATCCGCCCGAATTGAAGAACTGGATCACGCGCAACAATTCAGAAAGGCCTATTACATTGTCATGGTTTTGATCTGTGGAATGCCAGGGGGTGTGACGGATTCCAATCGCATGTACTC
>CAYXPO010000322.1:0-6004 GCA_964466925.1 uncultured Nitrospirales bacterium | reverse complement strand
GCTTCCGCCATGGCGCGATAGCCGCATGTATCACACACCGCCACGGTGTCTTCCCCCGCATCCCATGGCCATGTGAACGTGCGCGCGGACTCGCCCGTGCCTTCCCCGGCATATGACTCGGCAACAATAACCTCCGAAAGATTCAGGCGCGCAAAAATCGCCGTAAAGAGGTGTTCCATGGCTTGCGCATGCGCGGATGCTTCTCCGTGCACGGTATGAAACAAAAACGCATCCGACGCTGTGAATTCCCGCGCCCCCGCAAGCCCGCCTCTTGGATGAACATGGGCGCGAAAACCGGTCTGAAATTGATAGACCATAAAGGGCAGTTGTGCGTAGCTCATGAGTTCATGGCGGCACAGGCGCACCACCGACTCGGTACGGGACCATTCCCGTTTTGCCCTGTGCCCTGCATGAAGCGCCTCATCAGGAGAATCATGGGGAAAAACAACCGGCATCCGGATTTCCTGCCCGCCAAGCCGCTCTAATTCCCCCCGAAGCATGTCTTCCATCTTGCGCAGAACCCTGATCCCTGGCGGCAGCAGCGAAAAGGATCCGTTGGGAAGGAACCGTGCATACCCTCCGCGCAACAGAAATGCATGGCTGTCCGTTACAGCCTCCGCAGGACGCTCTTTAAACCGTTTGCCTAACAATTGCGAAAGATGCATGTTAATGAGAGCCTTTACCCAGAATATACCATTGCATCAGGAGCGAGGTGGTTTTTTCTTGAAGTGAAAGCGTTCCGGTCCGTATAGCGGACATTTCGGTGAACCGTTCTTTTGCCGAGGAAATCCGGGCATCAAGCTGTTTCTGGCATTCTGTACAATCCTCAGAACGTTGTGGAACCGCCACATGGCCCCGGATACCCATTTTAGCCAGTTTTGTCACTACTTCGGCTTGTTCCGGGCTTGCATAAATAATGTGGTTAACGTCCTTGTCACTCCTGAAGATCACCGTAGTTGGGTTGAACATATCGCTTGCCCCCAATGCCTCG
Organism: uncultured Nitrospirales bacterium; assembly: GCA_964466925.1. GTDB lineage: Bacteria > Hydrogenedentota > Hydrogenedentia > Hydrogenedentales > CAILVY01 > CAILVY01. The sequence goes on along the minus strand of CAYXPO010000322.1, from coordinate 5,013 downwards.
GCTTTTCCTTCAGGTATTTCCACAACCTCTGTGCGGCGGAATGTTGATTTGATCCATTCCGTTACCGGTGGACTCTTCTCTGCATCCGGCATGGAATGCCAAATACTTTCCGCCAATTCCTGTGGTCCAAAGCGTCGTCCATTCCCCCCTGCCCGGTTCTCCATGGATTGGATGTCCTGGGTGCGCTGATAGCGGTAATAGAGCGCAGTCTCCTCATAGAGCTGCTCGAGAAGTTTCTTGCGTTCGCTCTTTTTCGTTACGCCAATCAATTCCAACACACACTCATCCAGTTCCCGCCGGTCTTTTTGGGCCAGTTCCGTTGGCACTATAGGTGGTTTGCGGAGAATTTCACGCATTGTCTCTTTACTATGGCAATCAAGCAAAGCATCTTCCACAAGATGGGTCACATCACGATTGCATATTTGTTCCAAGGCTCTGGAAAGACGATTCGCGAGACTGTCTGATATACCACGGGGATCCGGAATCTCGGTTAGAATAACATCGACAACTTCGGTTTTTAGGGTGCCTTCAGAACCCGCATACCGGCCATAGAAACACTTAAAAAGAGCGACAAGAGTGCTGTTAAGCACCGCTATCAACGCCAAACGCTCTTTTGATTCTGGCAATTCCGGCACAATGGTATATAGATTACAGTTGCACACCAACTTTTCAGGATTATTGGGGACGATATGCCTATATTTCTGCGCCTTTGCCCAAAAAGCGACGCCAACTCGATTGCTCGTTAAGTCATACCATAGTGGACGTGAAGCACACGTCGATCGTTCTGGCACGGGGACCGCCTTTGATTTCTTCGACGCAAAGGTTTGTTTGGCGCCCCATCGGATATACTTGGCCACATAGGTGTTGGATAATGCGCTTAACGGTTTATCCACCCAGAGAATAACACGGTCCAAATCACCAGCTCGGATAATCGGACGATCCACTTGCATAAGGCTATGGACTTCCGGGCGCAGGTATTCAGCTTCGATGGGATGAAGGGTATTATCGCCCGCCCGGATAATGCGGACTTTTCCGGATTCAATCTCACTCCGTTTGCATGGGGTCATCACCCCGACATCATTCCACGGCAACCCTTCCCTGATGTTGTCAAGTATTTCCTGGGTTACATCGCGCGGCATGAAAAATGCATCGCAGCCACTGGTTATGCCGCGTTTGACGTCGGCAATTTCACCAAGCCGTACGAATCCATCACGATAATCATGCAATAACTGGAAATAAAGATCAGGGGCACGAAGAAAGCGTCCCCATTTGCCCGCCGCATAGTTGGCTTGTATCCCATACAAGGCGGCTGGTTCTCTCACCTCCCAGCCGTTTTCCTCAGTCTCATCCTCTTCTCCGTTTTCCGGCAATTGGACTTCCCGCAGCAAGGTTCCCGCACGCACACCCTCATCCCAGAGTTGTTTTTGAGAAACTGGAATTATCCGCAATTGTTCATTTGAGAATGGCGCATTTGTTTGCAGTATGCGCTGGCGCAATGCTTTTGCGGCGTTTTGCCGGGACGCTTCATCCCCGTGAGGCCGTTCGCCCAGGATTTCTTTAGCGGGTTTCAACAAACGAACGAACTTAACCACATTGGCCATTCGAGCCTGTTCGTCATTGCAGCGCTGTAATATGGTGACCGCCGTCTTTACCCGGGCATCCTGAAACCACGGTTCATCCAAACTCTCAATAACGGCAATCAGCTTGAAGTTCTGAAGCATCCAGCCTTGCATGGCGAAGCCGTATTCCACGTCCAGCCAACTTGATGAGGTAAGAAAGCCAAAGTAGCCGTTCTCTTTGAGCAAACTGGCCGCGGCGGGCCAAAAATAGCAGTGCAGATCGCTACGTCCGGATAGTTTGAGACCCGGCCATAGTTTTTTGCAGAGGTCCTGGAGATGCTCTTTGGTATTTTTCAGCCGGACGTTGTGCGCCTCTTTGGATTCACCTTTCTGCCGGGTAAGTTCACTGCGCTTTGGTATATGCTCTTGCCGGACATAGGGAGGGTTTCCAACAACGGCATCAACGGCGGGCAAGGGAATTGGAATGCGTTCCTTCTCACCATTGGGCAATGGTGAACCGGGCACGAAACAAAAACGATCCCGCTGCTCCACAAGCTCAAAGAAATTACCCCGTGCAATATAGGGATAATTCTCCTCATCACCAATATGCCGGGAGGCCAGGTTTAATGTGGCCAAATGGGCCGCAAATAGGGCAATATCACTCCCATAAATTTCCTGTAGAAGCTGGAAATGCTCTTTACGATGGTCATGGCGGCGATTCCCGCTTCCTGCATGTTCGGAAAGCCATGCTTTGCGGTGATAGGCCCTCACCAGGAAGCTCCCCGAACCACAGGCGGGGTCAATGACCCGATCCCCCGCACGGTGAATGCAAAAGGCGTTGATGATGTCAATAATATCTTCATTGGTATAAAACTGGCCGAATTTCTGCCGTTCTTCAGGGGAAATGAGTTTCTGGAAGATCCCGCCAATGATGTCGTAGGGAATTTGCCGAAAATTATATTGGGCAAGGTTTGTAAAAACGCCATTCCAACCATAACACGCCGCTTCTGACGCAAAAATAAGCGCGCCCGCCCAATCATCCACTTGCGGATAGAAAATGGGTTCATAATCACCGCTTTCGATTACCGCCCGTTGAAACTGGCTCCGGAAATATCCATAAATGCCTGCATGCGCATTTTTCGGCCGTTTGGGCATATGGAGTTCATCAAGACTGTCCGGGTATTTTGCGCGAATGGCTTCATAGAAGATGGCGCGGTTGCAGAAGACATAGCATAATGTGCGCGCCGCCCTTTCCAGTGTGTCCCGCCAATTGTCCGGATTGGATGGGTCGAACGTCCAGTTCATTTCAGCCGCCATCCAGGATTGGAGTTGTGCGGCAAAGGTAGTATTTTGGCTGGTATTCAGTGCAAGATAATCACGGGTGGCGCGAATCGGCAAGAAAAGATGGCTTTCCAATGATCTGATGAAAATACTATCCGGGGGCATGCCCCATTCGATGATTTTTCCTTCAACGATATCCGCAATTTCGTTGAAAACCGCCGGAAGAAATTTCTCACGCAGGTGTTTCTGCACTTCTGGCAGCGAACATTCATGCGGAGAATTCAGGTCAAGCCCCGAGTCCCAATCTTTAACCCGGCGTTGAATCATTGGAGCGTTCCAGCGGCTCCGATCAAACAGTACAAATGTATTGACATTCCATGTGAAGAAATAGGGGGCCTGAATATTGTCAGCCTTATTGTAGGCATCCTGCATTAACAAGGGGTCATACGGGCTACGTCCTTCCGGAGTGCCTGGGAGCTTTACTTCACCGGCGAGAACGGGAGTGCTGCTCCCTTTGCGGTAAATCCGGAGATCAGAACGCTTATTGGAACCAATTCCATACTGCTCAATCTTGGCATGCGAAAAAGGCCAATCAGGATGGGCGGCGAATAAGGCATCCATCCAGGATTTTACTTCACCGCAAAAGGCTACTTCGTTTTCTCGGACTTGCTTCGTTTTCATAAGCCAGCTCGGATGAGATAAGAGATACTGAAGGGATTGCGCATCTCTCGGTTTCCGGTTCCTCCTAATTGGTTTGACATCCATATTCCTATATCAAGCGGCCAAAGTCAATCTGGCTTCTACCGAAGTTCCCGTGATTCTCAAATTTCCCGATTGGACCACATCCTTCTAACATGACATACTAAAGGAAATTGAACGGAAGTTCATGCTTTTGGACGTTGATGATGTCCCTGTATATCTTTAACAGACCATACAAAGGAGAAGCAAAACGATGACGCGCCGTGAGTTCATATCCACCACCGTGATGGCAAGTGCTCTGCCATTACTGGCGGCCTGTAAGACAAATTCTGGAACGGAAAAGACGTCAAAACCGGCCCAGGATCCTTTCCTGACGGATTATCATGTGCATTTGGACAACAGCACGATTGATCAGGTGCTCGAGTTGTCCGTGCAGCGCGGGGTGAAGTTTGGGATTGTCGAACATGCGGGCACGAAGGAAAACGTCTATCCCAAGGTGTTGAGCAACGATGAGGAATTGAACGCCTATACCGCCATGCTGGAAGGAAAACCCGTCTACAAAGGCGTGCAGGCGGAGTGGACGGATTGGATGGGGTGTTTCTCGAAGGAAGCCCTGGCAAAACTCGATTTTGTAATCACCGACGCGATGACCATGCCGGACAGGCAAGGGAAGCGCATGAAATTGTGGGAGGCCAAAGAGGACCTTGGGGACGCGCAGGCCTTCATGGATCGCTACGTAGACTGGCATGTCGAAATCATGAGCCGGGAACCGATAGACATCTTGGTAAATGTCTCCTGGTTGCCCTCCAAATTCGCCGCGGACTATGAAACGTTGTGGACGCATGCACGGGTGCAGAAGATCATAGATGCGGCTCTAAAATTCGGGGTCGCCATGGAGATAAGTTCCGGGTTCAACATCCCCAAACTTTCCTTCCTGCGCATGGCCAAGGCGGCCGGCCTAAAATTCGCCTTCGGCACCAATGGCCGGTATCCCAAGATGGGGCTGCTGGACTACTCCAAGCAAATGGCACAGGAACTCGGCCTGACCCCCTCGGACATGTTTGTTCCCGCCGCCAACGGCGGTAAAGCCGTGCAGCCTGATCTCCCCCTTTCGTTTCACTAGTCCCCCTTGCGCAAGGCCAAGCATGAAAAGAGGCAGCAAGCTGCCGCATTTCAAAGTCTTCCTGTTTCCCATTTCGCAACTTGCCACGGCGGAGCCGCAGGTGATCTGTTCCACGAAGCGCTTGGCGCGAAAAAGGAAACCGGGTCCGGTATCGCTAATCCACAATCAGCCCTGCCTCCAGCCCAAACGCCAAGTTGATTCAACAGGCGAATGGGTTTATGTTCATTGTCTTATGAGGAGTTTTGCATGACCTCGAGGGAAATAGTGTTGAAGACCCTGGCCTATGAAGGCCCGGAGCGCGTGGCGCGTTCGTTTGACGGCGGCGATATGGTGAGCGCGGGATACAGCGTC
>CAYXPO010000321.1:0-6008 GCA_964466925.1 uncultured Nitrospirales bacterium | reverse complement strand
ATGCTCTTGCCGTCGTTCATTTCGCGTTTCATTTTACCGATGGCTTCGAGGATGTTGGGGGAGATCAGGTGGATTCTATCGGGGATTTCGGCCAGATGCTTGATGGCGTTCAACACCGCGCTGGTGGCGGCATGCATGAGGGGTGAGTTGCTGCCGGTGATGATCGTGCCGTCCTTGAGTTCAATGGCCGTGCCGCAGAATACGCCGTCATGGCCCTTGTTGCCGTGTTGGGCGCGTTCGGCGGCTTCCCGCGCCGCGACGACCACGCGGCGGTCCTCCACCTGCGCGCCAAGGTCATTCATGAGCACTTCGACGCGCTCGACGGTCTCGCGGTCCACCAGGCCCATCATATATTCGCAGCGGTAGCGCAGCACGCGGCGGATGACTTCTTGTTTGGCGGCTTCCCGTACACGTTCATCATCCACGATGCCGAATCCCACGCGGTTGACGCCCATGTCCGTCGGGGACTTGTAGAAGGATTCGGCGCCGGTGATCTTTTCGAGGATGCGTTTCAGGAGCGGAAAGGCTTCAACGTCGCGGTTGTAATTGATGGCGGTTGTCTTATAAGCCTCCAGATGGAAGGGATCGATCACGTTGACGTCTCTGAGGTCCGCCGTGGCGGCTTCATAGGCCACATTCACGGGATGTTTCAACGGGATGTTCCAGATGGGGAAGGTTTCGAACTTGGCATAGCCCGCACGTACGCCCCGCTCATATTCGTGATAAAGCTGCGAGAGGCAGGTGCCCAATTTGCCGCTGCCGGGGCCGGGGCCGGTGACGATCACGAGGGGATGCGTGGTTTCGATGTAGGCATTGCGCCCATACCCTTCTTCACTGACGATGAGGTCCACGTCCGTGGGGTATCCTTTGGTGGCGTGGTGGGTGTACACGCGCAGGCCGCGGCGTTCGAGTTTGTTCTTAAAGAGTTGCGCGGACGGCTGGTCTTCATAGCGGGTGATGACAATGGCGGTGATTTCAAGGCCCCAGTCGCGGCGCAGATCATCAATGAATTTGAGCACGTCAATGTCATACGTGATCCCGAAGTCCGCGCGGATTTTCTTCCGGGCAATGTCCCCCGCGTAGATGCACAGGATGATGTCTATTTTATCCTTGATTTGCTGCAGCAGCCGCATTTTCACATTGGGATCAAAGCCGGGGAGCACGCGGGCGGCATGGTAGTCAAAGATCAGTTTTCCGCCAAACTCCAGATAAAGCTTGTTGTCGAACCGCTGGATGCGTTCGAGGATTTCAACCGTCTGTTCCGCCAGATACTTCTCCACATCAAACGCAAGGGGATTTCCCGCGCCCATAATAACGTTTCTCCCAATCGGTTATGCCCGGATGGATTGTAACCGACCCATGCATGACAATCAATACCATGCACGCGCTTGTTTGTTTAACGGGGGGTTATGGTAGTATCGTCAGCATTATGGCGGGAGCCTGGCGGACGGAGACAGTAATGGTGTTGATTGGGCGCTGTCTTTGCCGGTTAGGCTTCAAATCGAAGCTTGGGCAACATTGGGAGCGAAATGTACATGATTAAGGAAATCACCGCGAAAAAACTGAACACCAAACTCTTTATCGAAGAACAGGTCCGGGAGATTCAGGCGGCTGTGGGGAACGGCTTGGCGATCAATGCGCTGTCGGGCGGCGTGGATTCGTCCACGGTCACCATGCTGGGTCACCGCGCCCTGGGCAAACGCCTGAAAACGGTGTTTATTAATAACGGGATCATGCGCGAAGGGGAACCCGAACAAGTGGTGCGGTTTTTCAAGAAGCTTGGGGTGACGGTGGAAGTAATTGATGCCCGGAAAGAATTCTTCGCGGCGCTCAAGGGCATCACGGACCCCGAAGAGAAGCGGGAAGCGATAACCCAGACCTTCTATAAAAAAGTATTTGGAAAAATTGTCAAGAAAAGCGGCGCGAAGCACTTGTTGCAAGGCACCATCCTGACGGACGTGGATGAGACGGTGGCGGGGATCAAACGGCAGCACAATGTGTTTGAGCAACTGGGAATCGATCCGCAAAAGGCGTTCGGCTACCAAATTCTCGAACCGCTGATTCAATTGCGCAAAGACGGGGTGCGGAAACTGGGCAAGGCCCTCGGGCTTCCCCCCGAACTGTTTGATCGCATCCCCTTCCCCGGCCCGGCGCTGGCGGCGCGGGTGATCGGCGAGGCCACGCCGGCGCGCATCGAGACCGCCCGCAAGGCCAACGCGATTGTCGAACGGCTGCTGAAAAACAGCGGGGCCTTCCAATACATGGCGATCCTGCATGAAGACCGGGTGACCGGCATGCGCAACAACAAGCGCGAATTCGGCCATCAGATTGAAGTGCGCTGCTGGGACAGCCTGGACGCCCGCATCGCCAAACCCACGCGGCTTTCATTCGGTGTTCTGGAGAAAATCGCCCGCGAGATTACCGGGAAAGTGCCCGGCGTGGTCAGCGTGACCTACAACATTGCCTCGAAGCCTCCGTCCACGATGGAAGTGGTGTAAAAATACCCGTATAGCCGCCCGGCCATTCACGCCCACCGTGCGAAGTTTGAGATTCCTGCAATATCGTGCGGAGCGGTGGAACGTTTGAATCTGTCTCGCAAGAGGCATTATCCTGTGGGAATGGAGGGCGGCGGCCATGAACAAGAAAACGGCGATAGCGTGGCTGTACCGGGAACTCCCGGCGTTGGAACGGGCGGATATCCTTTCCCATGACACGGTGGAAAAACTAAAGGCCTATTATGGTCCCGTGACGGTCCGTTCACGGCGAATCGTGGCATTGATGCTGCTCAGCATCCTGGGCGCATCCTCCATCGGCCTGGGCATCCTTCTGCTCCTGGCCCATAATTGGGAAGAATTGCCGCGGTCCGCGCGCACGGTGCTTTCGTTTGTGCCGTTGCTGGCGGGCCAGGCACTGGCGGGCTGGACGCTCCTGCGCCGGTCCGATTCATTGGCTTGGCGGGAAGGCAGCGGGATGTTCCTGGCGCTGGCCGTCGGCGCGAGCATCTCGCTGATCAGCCAGACCTACCACATTGGGGGCGACGTGAGCGCCTTTCTCCTGACTTGGCTCGTACTGGGCGGACCGTTGATCTATTTTCTCAACTCCTCCGCAGTGGCGTTGCTTTATATTGCGGGGCTTACCGGGTGGGCCGGGGCAATTCAATTTGAAGGCGGCCATGCACTGCTGTTCTGGCCGCTGGCGGCTTTTCTTGCCCCCCATCTTTGGCATGCGTACAAAGACGATCCCGAAGGGCCGCGTGTGCATGTGTTGGCATGGGGGATATGTGCCGCGCTGCCCATCGCGGCGGGACTGGTCCTCGAACGCAGCATGCCGGGATTATGGATCGTTGTCTATAGCGCCTTATTTTGCCTGTTGTTGCTGGGGGGCCGCACGTTATTCGGCGATTTCCCCCTCAACGCCTTCCGGGTGTCCGGGTTTGTTGGTTGCGTGGTGTTGACCCTGATTCTTACGTATAAGGATGTTTGGAACGATATCGGATGGGAGCATTACCGCGCCGGGGGCGGGTATCATGCCTGGGCGGCCTGGCAGGACTACCTGCTCGCGATGGCGCTGCTGACGGGGGTGGTGGTGCTGGTGATGCGCGGCGTGGAACGGAAGGATGGGTTTGCAGCGGTATCGGGGGGATTACCCCTGCTGGCCACTATAGGATTTACGGCCTCCGCCCTGAATATCCCGGCAAGCGCCATGATGGCCGCATTCAATGTCTATATGTTGCTTTTCGGCGCGGTGGTCCTTCTGACAGGCCTCAAGCGCAACGAACTGCTTACGGTTAACGCCGGCATGGCCGTGTTTTCACTGCTCATCATTGCCCGCTTCTTTGACGCCGGGATCAGCTTCACGCTTCGCGGCATCTTATTCATCCTCCTGGGGTTGGCGTTCCTGGGGGCGAACCTGGCGCTGGCCCGCCGCACCGCCGCGCACAAGGAGACATCCGCATGAACCGCCCAATATTCCTTGTGTTATTCGCCGCGCTTGTGTGCGCTCAACTGGCCCTTCCCACAAGCATGATCCTGGGCCGCGAAACCGTCCTCACCAAAGGCCAGGAGTATAAAATTCGTACCCGGCCCATCGATCCCAACGATGCGTTTCGCGGACGCTTTGTCCAGCTTGGATACGACGCGGTCACCATCCCGTTGCCCGGGAATGTCCCCTTGGCGGACGGACAGAAGGCGTATGCGCTCATGGATATGGATTCGGAAGGTTTTGCCGTGGTTAACTCCATTTCGTTTACACCGCCGGACGGCACGGCCTATTTGAAGGTGCAGGTGCGGCCCGGCGGCGCCGGGACAGCCCAAATCCTCTGGCCGTTCGACCGGTACTATATGGAGGAGACCGCCGCACCCGAGGCCGAACGCCTCTACCGCCAACAAGCCCGCAATGCCACCGCCTACATCACCGTCCGCATATGGAACGGCACAGGGGTCATCACAGGACTCTATCTTGAGGGACAACCCATTGAGCAGAAAATTCAGAACTGAAGGGTTCAGTCCCTGCGTTCGGCCCCATCCGTTGAAGTCTTAACATTGTCAGACCGGTTTCATTTCATTCCTATATGAAAATGTGTATCTTGACGGAAAGCAAGAAAGTAATATGTTTCTCTGGCATTCAAAGGATTAGCCGGGGCAGGAGACTAAATCCTGTAAGGGGCGTGTATTCCATCCCACTCAGGGTTGAAGTCCTTTGTGTTGCGCGAAACCAATTACGCGGTCCTCCCATTCGGAACGGAGCATGTGCTGATAATCAAGCGCCTCAATTTGCCGTCCCCGCCACGAACCGAATGCAGGATGTTGACGCAGGGATGGAAAACACCACTAAACAAAGGAAGTATATCCATCCATGAAGATTATTGCAGTGCTTGGAAGTCCCCGTTCCAATGGAAACAGTGCCTTTATCGCCCGCCATTTTCTTGAAACGGCCCGTAAACTGGGCGCTGAAACACAATCCTTTGCCCTGAACACGCTCACCTATCGAGGATGCCAGGCATGCCGGGCCTGTAAAAAAACCGCCGAGGAACTTGCCGCGCACCTGATGGGCGGAAATGCCGCCCGGAGTTTGTGCTAAAATGACAGGCACGGAAGTAACGTGGAGATAAGAAGCGAGACAACGGAAGGAGCGAAATAGCGATGGCCATGAATGTTGAAATCAAGGACGGCAAGCTTTGCATCGAGATTGATTTGGAAGAGCCCAAGCCCTCCGCGTCCGGCAAGACCCTTGTGGTCGCCAGTACCCGGGGCAATACGGTAACCACGGCTGAAATCAACGGGAAACCCGTTATTATCGGATTGAACGCCTACATCAAGCCGTGATCCCGTGCCGGCTCATTTTGAGCATGCACGTGGTGTTGATGCCAGGGGATAAGGGGAAGAGTGTGTTTCATCCATAGTCCCCGGTGGTGTATTCGATCAAAAGTTTTCCCATTGTGCGGACGGTACCGTGGAATGCGTGGTGCGGCAAGTATCACACCGCCGCCCGCGGCCATGAGAAGATAAAGGGCGGGAAACATGAGACAAACGCAGTAATGAAAGATACTTTCCAAACCGGGGATATTGACGTGTGGCCCGTGTCCTTGCGCCGTGTGGGGGTTGCGCTGCTCGTATTCATTATCGCCGCCGCGATGGTATATGGTTTCTACGCCCAGGCGCCGCGGTGGGACAAGAATTTCGGCTTGTCGGACAACCGGCATTTCTTCGGCCCGAATGCCTATTTTCTTGACACGTGCCTAAAAAACGGCGAGTACCCGCTCTGGAACCCCTTGTCCTATTGCGGCCTCCCATTCGCCGCCGACCCGCAAGCCAGCGCCTGCTATCCGTTTCACCTCCTTCGCGGCCTGTTGACGCCCGCGTATAACCCGTACGCCACCGCCACAGGCATGCAAATCATGATGATCCTGCATATTCTATGGGCCGGGCTGGGGGCCTTCTGCCTGGCGAGTTCGTATGGGCTCAGCCTGAGCGCCGGCATCCTCAGCGGGCTGGCCTTCATGTTCAGTC
>CAYXPO010000320.1:5547-6014 GCA_964466925.1 uncultured Nitrospirales bacterium | reverse complement strand
CGACTATGCCTTCAGCGACTTCAGCGACGCCGCCTTCGCGATCACGGCACCCTGCAATCCGGGCGGCGTATAATCATCCTGTGCGGTGTGGGCGGAAAAAGCGCCCTTGTCTTCAAGGGCGGGGAAACGCTGGAAAGGGTGTTTGACGGCGGATATTACTTCGCGCGCGTTCCGCCGGGCCCGCCGCCCGTTGCCGCAAAGTCATTGACACTTCAATGATGGGGGGGTATTATGGGTGTTGCAGTATGCAAATTGCCGGCTTGGGTATGTCGCGGGAGCAGGAAGAACGTGCGCTTGGCGTGTGAGGGAGGAATGGACCATGAAAGTGCTGGTGGCGGATGACGACGCCGTGATGCGGATGCTGCTGGAGCGGCAGCTTGCCGAGTGGGGGCATAACGTGTGCAGCGCGGAAGACGGCCTGGAGGCGCTGCGGCATTTTGAATGCCGGCCCGAAATCGAGGTGTTGC
>CAYXPO010000320.1:0-5537 GCA_964466925.1 uncultured Nitrospirales bacterium | reverse complement strand
GCAGTTGGAACGCGGGCATTACACGTACATTGTGATGATCACGTCGCGTTCCGGCAAAAAGGATTTCATGGCCGGGATGCTGGCGGGGGCCGACGATTTCATGACCAAACCGCTGGACACGGATGAACTCCGGGCGCGGATGTATTCCGCGGAGCGGGTTATCCGCCTGAAGACGGAGGCGCAACTGCAGGCGGCCATTGCTTCGGAACTCCGCAAGCTTGATGAAATGAAGTCCGCGTTCATCAGCCTCACGTCGCATGAAATGCGCAGCCCCCTGACCATCCTCCGGATGGATTTGGATTTCTTGTCCATGCACAAGGATTTGCAGCGGGAGGACCTGAAGGAAGTCGTTGGTCTGGCCTCGAACGCCGCCGGACGGCTTCAGCGCATTGTGGAAGAAATCTTGAAGGCCAGCATGGAGGGCAATTACCGCAAAGGGCTTCGCTCGGAGCGCGTTGATCCCGGCGCGCTGGCCCGCGCCACCGTAACAGATGTGCTGCCGTTCGCCGTGTTGCGTTCCCAGCAAATCCATGTCGAAACCGCGCCGGACCTTCCCGAGGTGATGATAGACCCGGCGAAAATCCGGGATGCCCTGACCAATCTGCTCATGAACGCCATTAAATTCACGCCGGACGGCATGACGATAGACGTCAAGGTGGTTCCGGAAGGTGAGGAGGCGGTCACCTTTTCCGTGACGGACCCGGGGGTGGGAATCTCGGAGGCGGACAAGCCGCACATGTTCGAGCGTGTGTTCTCCACCCTGAACATCACGTATCATTCTTCCGGGTTTTATGAATTCGGCAAACGCGGAATTGGCCTGGGGTTGGCCATTGTAAAGGATTTCGTGGAACTGCATGGCGGCACGGTGGGCTTTGAAAGCACGGAGGGGCACGGGTCCTGTTTCCATTTTACGCTCCCCGTCAGGACGGCCTCATGATTTGCTCCTTAACCGCCCAAAACGCCAAAGGGCGGCCGCACCCCAGCGATCAACAATCCGCGCGCAGATCAACATTCTGTTTTTAACGCTCCCGCAGGAGAAACCTCCGGAGGAACCATGCACACGCCGGTTCGAATTCTGGTGGCGGAAGACGCCCAAGCCAATCAGAAAGTCATTCAGCAGTTTCTCACGCGCGGCGGGTATCAGTGCGACGTCGCAGCGAATGGGCGGGAAGCCCTCGAAAAACTCGCGCAAGCGACGTATGACCTCGTGCTGATGGACTGCCAGATGCCGGAAATGGATGGCTGCGAGGCCACGCGCCGCTTGCGTGAACGGGAAGGCGCGGGCAGGCATACCCCCGTGATCGCCATGACCGCCTCGGCGATGAACGAAGACCGGGAACAATGCTTTTCCGCGGGCATGGACGACTACATTGCGAAACCGGTTAACCGGGCGAATCTCTACGCGCTGCTGCACCACTGGCTTGAAGGAAAAGCCCCCGCCCAGCGTCCGCTGGGGGCAAACGCTCCGCAAGACCCCGCTCCCGATGAATCCGGCCCGCCCCCCGTGCAATTGGACTACCTGATGCAATCCACCGGCAATGACCCGGTTTTTCTTCAGGGCCTGATCGCGGTGTCGTTAAAGGAGCAGGAACGGCATCTCGAGGGGCTTCTGGCGGCCCAAGAAACGTCGGATGTGACCCAAATGGAATTCCATGCCCACGCCCTCAAGAACGGCGCCATGACCCTCCGTGCCCATGAGGCCGCCGGGATTGCATTGAACATCGAAGTGCTGGCCCGCGGCGGGGAATTTCACGCGGCCTCCGAACTCGTGGGACCGTTGCGGGAAGCCTGCGGGCGTGTGACCCAGTACCTGAAACGAATGCTGGAAGAACTCCGCCCCGGCATGGACGCCCCCCGCTGAAACCGTTTTTCACCTTTCATGGTTTTTTTTCGGGAAGTGTTTTTTCATGCAATCGGGGCACAACCCATGGCTGAATTGCGCCTCGGAATGTTGCTGGATGTAGAGTTCCAATTGCTGCCAGGATTCTTGATCCGTGCGGATTTTATGGCAGTACATGCAGATGGGCACAATGCCCTGAAGCGTTTTGATGTGGGCGGACGCTTCCTCCAGTTCCCGGACACGGACGGCCAGCGCATTCCGCAACTCGGTGAGGCGTTGCTCATTCTGTTTCCGGTCTGTAATATCGGCAAAGACACTCGCGAACTGATTGGGGGCCGGGCAAAAGGCTTTGACCTCATAATACCGGTTCAGTTCCCGGGTGTATTCCTCAAAGAAAACAGACTCCCCCGTCAAAGCAACTCTTCCGTACTTTTCGATCCATTCATGCTCCGTGTTTGGCAACACTTCAAGGACAGTCTTTCCCACAATTGCTTCCGCTTTCAAGCCGGTAAGACGTTCAAAAGCGGGATTTACAGCCAGGAACCGGTAGTCCACTGGCGCTCCTTGATCATCACACAGGATTTCATGCAAGGCGAAACCATCCAGCATCTCGCGGAAAAGCATTTGATACTTTTCCGCCATCCGTTTGCGTTCAGTAACATCCCGGACAAGCAGCAGAAAGCCGATAGTTTGGCCTTGGGAATCTGTCATGGAGCTTGCCGTTGCCTCCAGCCACTGTGACCCTGCGGGCGGATTGCCGGAGGGGCAAGATTCCAGTTCAATGGTTCCTGTCTTGAGCCGTAACAAGCCGGGCCATTGTGAAAGGACGCCTTCCAAGGGTTTCCCTATTACCTCGCGCTGTAATCCCAGGATATGTCCCACAGCCGGGTTGATTTCAACAATATGGCCAAGCGCATCCGCCATGATTACCCCTTCGCTCATGCCGCGAAAGACCGCCTCGTAGGCCAGGGGCATGATGCGAAGCATGCCGTGGCGTAAAATGCTCCAGGCGAGCAGAACCCCCGTCAACACAAATACGAATTGTGTATGCCCAAATCCTTGCAGCGGGAAGAGTCCGGCCAAGGAAAGGATATTCACGCACCACGGCGGCAGGGCGGCTATCGCCAGAATAAAGAGTTGTATCCTCTGATGGCGCGGAGTCCTGAACGCCGCCCCTATCAAGGCCACATAACCCAACACCACCGCCAGTTCGCAGCAGGCCATGGCGAACCAAAACGCCGGCCCATGCTCATAGACAGCCACTTGTCCGAAGCGGCCGTTCACCAGCCGGACCTCCGGCCACACTAAAAGATGCCACTCATTGGTCAGCGCCAGAAGAAACGAAACGGCGGGGAAAAAACAGAAGAACAGGACCCAGCGCCGGGTGAGAAAACGATGGTATTGCCCGAAACTGAGCGCCACCAATAACCACAACATTGGCACGCCGGCCGCGCCCAAAAACTGAACCTTGGACCAAAACATTTTGGCGGGAATGCCCGCGCTCGACAACTCCAGCGCCACGGCCAGCGAATACTCCGCCACCGCCAGCATCAGCCAGGAAAAATACCGGCTGCCCGGGATCGTGCTTTTACGCCAGCCATACCACGCAAGATACAGGGCGAGCACGCCGCTCAGCACCAATATGGTATTGACAATGAATAAAAATATCATATCCGCCGTTTCTAATTTCCGTCGAAAGTGAAATTTTCTTTTTCGTTTCCTTGCCGCGGTCTGTGCCCGTTTTTCACGCGGACCGCAGGTCGGCGCAAAGCCGCCTTACAGTTCGGATGGCTTATTTGATAACGTGTTAATTCCGCGTTTTTCCGATTCCTGTACTTTTTTGTTCTTAATCTGTGCAATGTGTGGATACTATTTCTTATCCGCGCAAATCCATTCCATCCGCGGCATCCGCGTTCTATTTTTTGGCCGCGGCTATGCCCGGCGAGGTTCTCTTCACCTGCATCCGGCAGGGCAAAGGATATAACCGCTCTGTCTGAACAATACAAAATCAGTATACCATCTTTTTCGGCATATAAAAGAAAACCTGGCACCGCTCCCGGCACGGCGGGTCGGCGGAAAGCATCATCCGCACTGGACGTATTAACCGGCGCCTTAATTTGGATAAGTGTACGCCCGTGCTTTACAGTTATCCTGTGCATGCGTTTGAAAACATAGCACGGAGGAGACGACATGCCGCTACGCACGTTCCGCATACTCTGTCTGATGGGCCTTGCCTTGGCCGCCGCGGACGGAGAGAATGCGCTCGAATTGAAGGATATTTCATTTACGGCGTCGGTGGATGGGAGCACGCAGTCCTATGTGGCCGGATTTCCACAGGGCTTTGACCCGGCCCAGGAACATGACGTGTTGATCGCGCTGCATGGGCATGGCGCTGACCGCTGGCAATTCGCCAAGGAGCCCCGGGATGAATGCCGCGCCGCGCGGGATGTTGCGATACAGCACCACATGCTGTTTGTTTCACCGGACTACCGCGCCAAGACGTCATGGATGGGGCCCAATGCGGAAGCGGACATGGTGCAGATTATCGCAGAGGTCAAAAAACAGTATCGCATATGGTGCGTGTTTCTTTGCGGCGGCTCCATGGGCGGAAGTTCAGCCCTCACCTTCACCGCCCTGCATCCTGAGCTTATCCAGGGCGTGGCCGCCATGAATGGCACGGCGAATCATCTCGAATATGATCAGTTTCAGGACGCCATCCGGGAGTCCTTCGGTAAGACCAAGCAGGAATCCCCCCTCGAATACAAAACCCGGAGCGCCGAATACTGGCCGGAACGGTTCACCATGCCCGTGGCCATTACCGCAGGCGGCCAGGACACCCTCGTGCCCCCGCAGAGCGTCCTGCGCCTCGCCAACATCCTGGCCAAAATGGGGCGGCCGCCCCTGCTGCTCTATCGCGAAGACGGCGGTCATTCGACCTCCTATGAGGACGCCCAGGCAGCCCTGGAATTCATTGTCAAACACTCTCCGGTTCCTGCGGCAGTCAACGGCACACGCTAAGCGGTCTCTGCGCGGGCCTGGCCCGCTTTTTTTGCGGTCCGCCCAGGGACAGGCTATAATGACAGTATGAAATGCGTGGATGTAATTTTAAGGCTTCGCCAGGCGCGGAAAATGTCCAGCGTTGTGCTGGTCATGTATATGGCTGCCTTGATCGTTGCGCCGTTTCATGTGGATTCGCCTCAAAAGGCGCTTGGTGAAACAGGGCCGCCCGCATTGCTGCATGACACGGATGGCGAAACCGGCGCGGTGCTCCAATGGGGAAGCGGACCGCGGGACACCGGATTCCGCTTCCTGCTGCCGTCTTCGGCAAGCAGCCCGGCGTGGAACAGGGTTTGGACCGATTCCAAGGTCAGGCCATTGCCGATGGAAAGCGCCGTGGTCACGGCGCCTTCCCGGCCTTTACGTCTCCTCCAACAGTCTCTCCTCCTATGAGCCTGTTCTTTTCCATTCGCACGACCGGTTGATCTTTCCGCCGGAATCAAGGCGCGGAAGGTGCTTCCGCATTCAATTCCCTCTTTTGAACAGCATTGGAAAAGAACATTCCGCCGCGCCGTACTCAAAACCTTATGGGCGCGCGGCCTCATGAAAGGAACAGCTATGACTACGCCATCGAATACCTGTTATTGCACCATCTGCAAGAAAACGGTCACATTTCACGTCAAGATCGTGGATCACAAAA
>CAYXPO010000319.1:0-6038 GCA_964466925.1 uncultured Nitrospirales bacterium | reverse complement strand
TTGTTCACATCCACCTCCATGATGATATCGGGGATGGCCGACAAGAGCACCTGCTGCCGTTGGGTCAATGCGCGCAATGATTCTTCCGCCTGTTTGCGCTCCGTAATGTCGCGGGCGGCGGCGTAAATGGCCGTTCCCTGCGGTACCGAGCGCCACTCGATCCAGCGGTAGGTCCCGTCCGCGCAACGATACCGGTTGGTGAAACTCAATACGTGTTCCTGCTGGTTCAGCCGGGACAACGCCTCCAGGGTGGCCGCTTGGTCTTCCGGATGCACCAACTCCAAAAACGGGCGATCCTTCAATTCATGCAAGGAATACCCCAGGGTGACTTCCCATTGTTTGTTCAAACGCCGGAAATAACCGTTGGTGTCGGTGATGCAGAGCAAATCCAGCGCGGCATCGAAGTACCGGTCCAGTTCTTCAGTCTTTTCTTTCAGGGCGGATTCCGACGCCGCGATGCGCTGGACCGCACGGTTGGAGCGCCGCAGCAGTTCAAAGAAAAACGACAACAGCAAGGCGATTAACAAGGACGTCAGCAGGGCGGGCAGCGCATGTTCGCGCACATCACTTCTCCAGTCCCGCGCATCCATATCCATCGCAAAAAGCGCCAAGAGTTCCCCGGTATCCGGATGCTTCAGCGGCGCCACGGCGCTGACCCAGGTTCCCCAGCGATCCGAGTAGGGGCCCACCACGCTTTCAATTCCCGTGTGAAACACCCTCCTCATGGGCTCCACCGCTTCGGAATATTCCTGGCCGGGCGGCGAACAATCCTTCGATTCCGGCGGTTCGGAATCCATAAAGAAAAACACCCGCCCCTCATGCCGGCCAAGCAGGTAGATGAAACGGCATTGGGGATTCAGGGACCGCACCGACATCAATTGTTTTTTAAGCGTTTGATAAACAGGGGACTGTGCATCCCCGGGGGACCCGGAAAGGTGCTGTAACTGATCCAGCGGAATCATCTGGGCCAGCATGCGTGCCTGCGTGAGAAACCAAGCACGAAGCCGTTGGTCTTCCCTCTGACATTGCCAAAAAGCGATCAGGGTGCCCGCGCAAAACACCACCGCCAGGAAAAAAGCCAGCAGCGGCACGGTGAACCGTCCCATTCCGGCATTTTGCGGCACGCGCCTGGTTTGCTTCATAACCCTTGCATCCTCTGGTCCCCAGCATATTTGCCACAAGGATTAACACAGCACTGCTTCACCGGTCATATTACCATACCCCGCCCTAATAGCCAAAGGGATATTTCGCATTGGGAATGAACTACCCGCTTATGCGGGTTCCCGGTGCACGAGACTGGGCGCAAAGGCTGGAAGGCATACCGCGATATATTCCGCCCCCCCGGCTTCCGGGGTGCTATACTGGACCCATTCTCCGGCGGGGGCCATAATCGCCTCTCCCGGCCCTGCCCGAAGGACGGCACCGTCTTGTGTTCGCACATGCAAGGCCCCGGCGAGAACCACCGTGTATTCATCGAATTCCGGCTGCTGCCCCGGTTCCTCCCAGCCTTCCGGACTTTTCATGTGGGCGATGCTCAACGCTTCCGTGCCCGAACTGGCCCGTCCGATATGTTCCAAGATAATTTTCGGCCGGTTTCCGGCCGCCGTAATCACCGCCGGGGATGGGTAATGACGCAGCATGTCGTTGCCTTTCAATGACTTACGTCAAAATGAAGACTTCTTCCACCTCTTTATTCTATATAATATGGGCGGCGGCTGCAATTTTTTTGAAAAAATTAAAAAAAAACCTATTGACAAGAATCGCAGTTTGGTCTATAGTAGCTAATGTAAGGTGTTATAAGAAGTGTTAGGTTTTAGCCACAACTGTGGAGGGACGAAAATGTTCAAGAGAAGTGTTTTTGCGTTGCTGGTCACCACATGTGCCTTGGTGTTGGCGGGCTGCCCGGATGACAGTGAAAAGGTGGTAATCCTCGATGAATTTCCAAGTATTTCGCTGGACGAAATTTGGGATAACATCGTCTCCTTCTTCACGGGGAGTGCCGATACGCCATTCGAGGTGGGTGACATTATTGTAGGCTCGGACGGCGGCGGTTTCCTGCGCCGGGTCACGGACATTACGAAACGCGGCAGTGCTGTCTCCACGACGACGACCGCGGCGGCGTTGGCGGAAGCCATTGATGATGGCACGCTGAGCGGCGAAGTGACCTTCCTGCCGGCGGACTTCAAACGCGCGAAAGTGCCGTTGGTGAAGGCCGACGACATTGTCATCAACCTGAACAATATCACCTTGTACAGCAAAGATGGGCTTACCCTGAGCATTTCTCACGGCAGTCTGTCCTATGCGCCCCATGTGGTGTTGAACGCCAACTTCGAAAATCACAAGATGACCGGATTTACCGCCATGACCGAAGGCGACCTGATCTTGGACCTGAATCTGCGCCTGACCGCGAGCGGCGGCCAGAATTTCTCCTGGGAAACGGACATCTTCCAGCCGGTGGTCAAACCCTTCGTATTCTATATCGGGCCCGTCCCCGTGGCCGGTACGGCGTCGCTGCGCATCCCGTTTGGCGTGACCGCCAATATCGGCGCGGCGGCCTCCGCGGAATCCGGATTTGACACCACCACCCACATTCGTTTGGGTATGCAGTTGAACAATGGGCAATGGTCCAACCTGAGCAATTTCGGCGACCCCGTCACCACTGCGCATCCGCTGGTGATCACGCTGTCGAGCAACGCGGGCGTGACCGTTTACGTGAAGCCCGGTGTGGGCCTCAATCTGTACGGGGTGTCCGACCTGTCCGGCTATGTGCAGCCTTATGTTCAGGGGGATGCGCAATTCATTCCCTCGCCCCTTATCTTCGACTTCTACGCGGGCCTGAACGGCGGCATCCGCTATGAACTGTCCGTCTTCGACTTCACGCTGTATGAGAAGAGCTGGTTCTTCCCCGGTCCGCGTTGGCCGCTGTATCATTACGAACTTCCGTATGATATCCCGACCACGTTCACCATCCAGTTACCCTTCTAATTACACCTAGCATTAGTTAGTGCCTGACGGCCGTTGGACTGAAAAGTCCAACGGCCGCGGTTTATTCTCCGGTAGTTCGCACGGATTCTTTCCAAAACTTTTTTTCCGCATGCCGAGTCCAAGATTTAAGAGAGAGGGTGTAGTATGCGGAAAAAGGCTCATTGGACGGGTGGTTTGTTGTGTTTGGCCGGCGTAACACTGGTCATTTTTTGGCTCTGCCGGCCGGAGAAAAATCTTGCCTCCCTTATTCCTCCACAAGGCAAGTTCAACGTGCGGATTTTGCGCGACACATGGGGCGTGCCGCATATTTTCGGAAAAACCGATGCGGATGCGGCCTATGGCTTGGCGTGGGCCGAATGCGAGGATGACTGGCGAAACATGGAGGATAACATCCTCATCGCCCGGGGGCGCATTGCGTCCGTGCATGGGAAAGAGTGGGCGAAATTCGACTATCTGCTCCAATTGTTCCGTGTCCGGGAATTTGTGGAGGCCAAGTATGAGCAGGAATTGAGTCCGGAAACACGGGCGCTGGTGGAAGCTTATGCGGAGGGCATCACCCACTATGCCGCCCTGCACCGGGCCAAGATGCCCCATATCGAGTTGCCGGTGACCGGGAAGGACATTGTGGCGGGGGGGGCGCTGAAGGCGCCGTTTTTTTATGATCTCCAGGATACCCTGAAGAAAGTTATGGCCGGAGAACAGGGGGCGGCGGTGACCAAACATGGCGTACAGACGGCGTGGCGCCTCTTCGGAAATCCATACGCGCCGCAGGGGGAGATAGGCTCGAATGCCTGGGCGGTGGGGCCCTCGCGGTCCGCCGACGGCGCCACCCGGCTGGCGATCAACTCGCATATGCCTTGGACCGGCCCGGTGACGTTCTATGAAGCGCACCTCCACAGTGAACAGGGTTGGAATATGATTGGCGGCACTTTTCCCGGCGGGCCGATGATTTTTTTGGGGCACGATGAGAACAAAGGGTGGTGTCATACGATCAACCGGCCCGATTTGGCGGACGTCTATTCACTGGAAATGAATCCGGACAATCCCAATCAATACAAGTTTGACGGGCAATGGCGTGATCTTGAACGTGGAACCGCCCGGATCACCGTGCGCTTGCTGGGCCCCATTCATTGGACATTCAAACGCGAATTGCTCTGGTCGGTGCAAGGGCCCGCAGTACGTCAACCGGATGGTGTGGTGGCGCTGGCATTCGCGGGCTATGGCGAAATCGGCCAATTCGAGCAGTGGTACCGCATGAATAAGGCGCGCACCCTGGATGAATTTCGAGACGCCATGCGGCTGCTGAAACTGAGTTCGCTGAATACCCTGTATGCGGACAAGAGCGGGCAATTGTTCTATGCCTATAATGGGCAATTTCCCCAGCGGGCGGAAGGTTATGATTGGAGTGGAACCGTGCCCGGCAACACGTCGAAAACACTCTGGCGGGGTTATTTCCCCTTTGACCGGGTGCCGCAGGTGGTGAATCCGCCTTCCGGCTTTGTGCAGTCGTGCAACAGCACGCCCTTTCGCGCCACGGACGGAGCCGGGAACCCGCAACCGGGCGATTTTCCTTCTGTGATGGGAATCGAACCCCGGGTGACCAACCGGTGCCGCCGCGCCTTGGAAACCTATGGGACCGACCCCTCGATTACCCGGGAAGAATTTTTCGCGTATAAACTCGACAAAACCTATTCCAAGGAATCGGATACGGCCCGGCTCATGGAAAAACTGTTTGCCGCGTCCATCCCCGGGGACCCGGTGCTGCAAAAGGCGGCCACTCTGCTGAAAGGATGGAACCTGGAAACGGCCAAAGACAATCCTGCCGCGGCATTGGGCGTGTTGATGAATGAAACCTGTGAAAAGAAGGGGGAATCGGGCGATGTGGTGGCGCTGTTGCGGGAATGCGCGGCCACGTTGATGAAACACTTTGGCCGGTTGGACCCGCCGTGGGAGCAGATGATGCGTTTGCGGCGCGGCCCGGTGGACCTTGGCTTGGGGGGGGGGCCGGATTGTCTTCGTGCGCTGGATGTCGTGCTGCAAGACGATGGGCGGTTCATGGGGGTCAATGGCGATTGTCTTGTCCTTATGCCGGAATGGGACAAGAACGGTGTACTGCATTCCCAGAGTATTCACCAGTTCGGTTCCGCAACCCTGGATGAGCGATCACCGCATTATGCGGATCAAGCCCCCCTTTTTGCGGAGGAGAAGTTCAAGCCCGTGTGGCTTTCCGAAGCGGACATCCGCGCCCATCTGGAAAAGGAATACCGCCCGGGCGATGGGCGCGATCCCTGGTATGCGAAACCCTGATTTGCAGGCGCCCTCCGGGTTATTCCACGCCAATGAAGGCCCGGCAGGGGGCTCCATCGGCATCAAGAATCGGCAAGGGCAGCACAATAAACGGATGCATGCCGGGGGCAATGCCCTTCAAGCGCAAACCCTCCACGACAAAGACATTATTTTTCAGGAGAATATGGTGGGTGTCCTGGCCGGGCTGTTTATACGGCGCCACGGAGAGATAATCCACCCCCGCCAGCCGCACACCGTCCTCCACCATCCGCTGGGCGGCCTCCGCGTCTATCGCCACAAACTCGGTGTTGAACGGGGCCTCCATGGGATATTCCGAATTCCGCGTTTTGAACAGCACCCGGGGCGGGAGTTTTCCCGTGCCGAGATCGCTGGCGCGAATCAAACCGGTTTCGGGAAATTCCATCACCAGCGCGTCCCCGAAAAATAGGGCGGTATCCACCTCATGAAGCTTCTTGCCCTCCTCCTCAAAATGCCACGGCGCATCACAATGCGTGCCGGTGTGTGTGCAGAACGTGATCAGGGAGGTATTGCATCCCGAATGTCGGGCAATCCGGCCCGCCGGGGCAAACTGAAACTCCGGATCCCCCGGCCACACGGTCATGCCCGGCCGCAGGGGAATGCTCACATCGCGCCACTGCATGGAGTGTGCCGCCTCCCGTTGTTGTCTGTTCAGAAGGGTTCGTTGAGGGTGCGCACCAGCCCGCACGTAAGGATGGTGGCGCCATGGGGATGTTTCCGGCAGACCA
>CAYXPO010000318.1:0-6038 GCA_964466925.1 uncultured Nitrospirales bacterium | reverse complement strand
CGTTTGAACGGTGTGGATTCGGCCCTGCTCAAGAGCCGCGTGAGGGCCACCTATGTCTAAAGCGGCGGTGATAGGCGAACGATCCCTCGTCTTGGGATTCAAGGGCGCGGGCTTTGAGATTGTGCACGCCGAGGATGCGCGGAGCGCATCGCGCGCGTTGGCGGCGCTCGCGCGCCGGCCGGATATCGGCCTGGTGCTGATTACGGAAGCGCTGGCGGCGGAAGCGCCCGAAGCCATGCGGCAGTTTCGCGAAACCAGCGCGGCGATTTTGACGGCGGTTCCGACGCATCTGGGCAGCCGTCATCTCGGTCTGACGGAAATGCGCAAGACCATCGAACACGCGGTCGGTGTGGATATTTTACGGTAGGCAGGAGCCAAGGAAGTGAAGCATGAGTGAAACACACGGCGAAGTGGTGAAGGTGTCCGGACCCTTGGTGGTGGCGCGGGGATTGCCCGGCGCGCGCATGTATGAAATGGTGCGCGTGGGGCATGACAAGCTCTTCGGCGAAGTCATAGAGATTCGCGGCGAGGACTGCTCGATCCAGGTGTATGAAGAAACCGAAGGGATTGGCCCGGGACAGCCGGTCTTCCGCACCGGGGAAGCACTCAGCGTGGAGTTGGGCCCCGGCCTGATTAAATCAATCTACGACGGAGTGCAGCGCCCGCTGGACACCCTCAGTGCCCAATTCGGCGACTATATTGTGCGGGGCGCGGAAAGCCCCGCCCTGGACCGGAACGCGCAGTGGGATTTTGTGCCGGTGGTTTCCGCCGGCGCCTCTGTGAAGCCGGGCGACATTTTGGGGACGGTGCAAGAGAGCAAGCTGGTCCTTCACAAGATTATGACGCCGCCCACCATTGCCGGAACCGTGAAGACCATCGGGCCGGTGCGGGGGAATGTGGACGCCACCATCGCCGTGATCGAGACCGCCAAGGGCTTGGTGAATGTCACCATGGTGCAACGCTGGCCGGTGCGCCAGCCGCGCCCGGTACAGCGGAAACTTCCCCCCGAAGAGGTGCTGGTGACGGGCCAGCGCGTATTGGACATGCTGTTTCCCATGGCCAAAGGCGGCACCGCCTGCGTGCCGGGGCCGTTCGGGAGCGGGAAAACCGTGGTGCAGCATCAATTGGCGAAATGGGCGAACGCGGACATCGTGGTCTATGTGGGCTGCGGCGAGCGCGGGAACGAGATGACCGACGTGCTCATGGAATTCCCGGAACTCAAGGACCCGAAGTCCGGCGAAGCGCTGATGGAACGCACTGTGCTCATCGCCAACACCTCGAACATGCCGGTGGCCGCCCGCGAGGCCAGCGTGTTCACCGGCATCACCATCGCCGAATATTTCCGGGACATGGGCTATTCGGTGGCGCTCATGGCCGACTCCACAAGCCGGTGGGCGGAAGCCATGCGCGAGATGTCGGGGCGCCTCGAGGAAATGCCGGGCGAAGAAGGGTATCCGGCGTACCTGGCCTCCCGCATTGCGAGCTTCTACGAACGCGCGGGCAATGTGCTGTGTTTGGGTTCCGAGGCGCGGCCCGCGTCGTTGTCCATAATCGGGGCGGTGTCGCCCCCCGGCGGCGATTTTTCCGAACCCGTGGTGCAGGCCACCTTGCGCGTGGTGAAGGTGTTCTGGGGCCTGGATGACAAACTGGCCTTCGCGCGGCATTTCCCCGCGATCAACTGGCTCACTTCATATTCGCTGTATCAAGAGGCCGTGGACCGCCATGCCAACCGGCATCTGCATCCGCAATGGCGGGAGAACCGCATCCGCGCCATGGCCATTCTGCAAAAAGAGGCGGAACTGGAGGAATTGGTGCGGCTGGTCGGCATGGACGCGCTCCCTTCGGAGGACCGGCTTCTGATGCAGGCGGCGAAAATGATCCGCGAGGACTTTTTGCACCAGAACGCGTTTGATGATCGCGACACGTACACCTCGCTCATCAAGCAGTTCCACCTGTTGTCGTTGATCCTGCATTACTACGATGAGGCGCGGCCCGCGATGGCCAACGGCGCCCCCTTGAGCAAACTGTTGACGATAGCTCCTCTGGAAGAGGTTTCCAAGGCGAAACTGATGGCGGAGGAGTCCCTGGACCAAATGGAAGCTGTAAAACAACACATCAGCCAAGCGATAAAGGAAGTCTAGCGTGGTAACGAGAGAATACCGCACCGCCCGTGAAATCATTGGCCCGCTCATCCTGGTGGAGGGCGTCGAGGGCGTCACCTACGGCGAACTGACGGATATCAAAGAGCCCAATGGCGGTATGCGCCGCGGCCGCGTGCTGGAAGTCAACGGCGACAAGGCGGTCGTGCAGGTGTTTGAAGGCACCAGCGGCCTTTCTCCGCAGGACATCGCCGTCAAGTTTCTCGGCAAGGGCATCGAACTTGGCGTGTCTTCGGACATGCTGGGCCGGGTCTTCGACGGATTCGGGCGCCCCATGGACGACGGCCCGGAAATCATCCCGGAAAAATGGCTCAACATCAACGGCAACCCGATGAATCCCTTCGCCCGCGATTATCCGAATGAGTTCATCCAAACGGGCATTTCCACCATCGATCTGCTGAACACGCTGGTGCGCGGGCAGAAACTGCCGATCTTCTCCGGGTCCGGGCTGCCGCACTCGCGCATGGCCGCGCAGATTGCGCGCCAGGCCCGCGTGTTGAAGACCGGGGAGAAGTTCGCCGTGGTGTTCGCGGCCATGGGCATCACCTTCGAGGAATCCGAATTCTTCATCCGGGACTTCCGCCGGACCGGGGCCATCGAGCGCGCCGTGCTGTTTATCAATCTCGCGGACGACCCGGCCATCGAGCGCATCGCCGTGCCGCGCATGGCCCTCACCGCCGCCGAATACCTCGCCTACGAGAAGGACATGCACGTGCTGGTGATCCTCACGGACCTCACCAATTACTGCGAGGCGTTGCGCGAGATTTCCGCCGCGCGCAAGGAAGTGCCCGGACGCCGCGGGTATCCCGGCTATTTGTATACGGACCTTTCGACGCTCTATGAGCGCGCGGGCCGCCTCAAGGGGAAGAACGGCTCCATCACGCAGATTCCCGTGCTGACCATGCCCGAGGACGACAAAACGCACCCGATTCCCGATCTGACCGGCTATATCACCGAAGGGCAAATCATCATCAGCCGCCCGATGCACACCCAGGGGGTGTATCCGCCGGTGGACGTCCTGCCCTCGCTGTCGCGGTTGAAAGACAAGGGCATCGGGAAGGGAAAAACACGCGAGGATCACGCGGACGTGATGAATCAGCTCTACGCCGCATACGCACGCGGGAAAAACGCCCGCGAACTGGCCGTGGTGCTCGGGGAATCTTCCCTGAGCGACGTGGACCTGCGGATGGTGAAGTTCGCCGACGCGTTCGAGGACCGTTTCATCCGGCAGGGCGAAGAAGAGAACCGGAGCATTGAAGAAAGCCTGAGTATTGGGTGGGACCTGCTCGCCATGCTGCCGCGCGCGGAATTGAAACGCGTCCGCGACCAATGGCTCGAAAAATATCTGCCCAAATAATGTGAACATGCAAAGCAACCCTTTTGGAACATGTGTATTCCCAAGTTTACGTTGAGAATAAAAAAAGCGGAAGCGGGCTTCCGCACTCCAACGTAATTTTTGAACGGGTGGAAAGTAAGTGATGCGATTAGCGGTAAATCCAACGCGCATGGAACTGCTCCGGCTGCGGAAGCGGCTGGTGGTGGCGCGGCGCGGTCATAAGCTGCTCAAGGACAAGCTGGACGGCCTGATGAAGGACTTCGCGGCCATTGCCCAGGAGTACAGGGAACTGCGCATGGCGGTGGACGAAGAATTGCCGCAAACCCTGAAGCTCTTTGTGCTGGCCGAGGCCACCTCCTCCCGGCGGATTACGGAAGACGCCCTGGAATTGTCGCAGCAGGAACTTCAGCTTTCCCTTCAATCCAAGCGGATGATGGGGGTGCAGGTGCCGCATTTGGATATCGCGTTTGGGGCGCGCCTGGGCGGCTACTCGCTGCTGCACACTTCGCCGGAACTGGACCAGGCCATTGCCAGCCTGAAAACCTTTCTGCCCAAGCTGCTGCACATGGCCGAACTCGAAGAAACGGTGCGCCGCTTGAGTTTCGAGATTGAAAAGACGCGCCGCCGGGTGAATGCGCTGGAGCATACGGTGATTCCGCGCGTGGTGGAGACGGTGAAGTTTATCACGGCAAAATTGGATGAGATGGAACGGTCCACCACCACGCGATTGATGAAGATCAAGGCCCAGCGCCTTGCCCGGCAGGCATAAGCAGAAATTATTTTTTTTGTCGCCGGCCACCTTATGTGGCGATTCAGAGAAAAACAAGTTGAAAGATTTCAAAGCAAAGCTTTGAGGACAAGTCCGTTCCCAAGTTCAACTTGGGAACGAGGGAAAAGGAGTTAATCAATGACGAAACGGCTCTTAGTACTTACGCTTGTTGCAATGTGCGCCATGGCTATGCCGGCCGGGGCGGATATCCTGCAACCCTTTAATCTCCGGTGCGAATACCGTGTCAACCCCTTGGGCATTGACGCGGTGCAACCCCGGTTAAGCTGGAACCTGCGTTCCGAGGCGCGCGATCAACATCAGTCCGCCTACGCCATCCTGGTGGCGGGCTCGAAAGTGGCCTTGGAGCAGAACAAAGGTGATCTTTGGGATTCGGGCAAAGTCGAGTCCGGTGATGCCATTCAAATCGCCTACGACGGCCTTCCTCTGGCCTCGCATCAAGCCTGTTACTGGAAAGTGAAGGTGTGGGACCAGGATGGCAAAGAATCGCCGTGGAGCGAGACGGCCTCCTGGACCATGGGCCTCTTGAATGAAGCGGACTGGGCGGGCGCGAAATGGGTTGGGCTCGATACGGACGAAGCCTCCGAGGGAAAAGGCCCCAACCTTAAATCGGGACGCTGGATTTGGTATCCGGAAGGAAAACCGGAATCAAGCGCGGCCGTGGGCGAAGTGTATTTCCGCACGGCGTTTACCTTGCCGCAAGCCGCCGTGAAGGCTACGTGGTTCGTTGGCGCCGACAATGAAGCCACGCTGTATGCCAATGGCAGGCGCGTGGGCGGCTGGAGTGATTTTAAGACGGCCGGGGAATTTGTGCTGACCGATTTCCTGCAGGCCGGCAACAATGTGCTGGCGGCCGAGGTGAAAAATGCCGGGGATAATCCGAATCCCGCCGGATTTTTCTCCGTCATCCAGATTGCGTTCGCTTCCGGGGATCCCATGACCCTTCAAACAGACGACTCCTGGAAATCCGCGAAAGCAAAAGAGGCCGGATGGGAAACTCCGGGGTTCAATGATACGGCCTGGACCGCCGCCAAAGAGTTGGGCGGAAATGGCATGGACCCCTGGAAAAAGATTTCGCCGCAAGATTCACGGGTACTGCCCGCACGCATGCTCCGCAAGGAATTTGACGTGGACAAGCCCGTGCGCCGCGCCACCGCCTATCTGTCCGGCCTCGGCTTGTCGGAACTTTACATTAACGGCGAAAAAATCGGAAATGAAGTGTTGTCCCCGGGCTGCACCGAATACAACAAGCGCGTGTTTTACGTCACCCATGATGTCACCCGCCGGATAAAGAACGGAAACAACGCGCTCGGGGTCTGGCTGGGCAATGGCCGTTATTTCGCGCCGCGCGCCACGGAACCCACCGCTACGCGCTCGTTCAGTTATCCGAAAATGCTGCTCCTGCTGCAATTGGAACTCGAAGACGGCAGTATCCGCACCCTCGTAAGCGATGAATCATGGAAGGTCACCGAAAATGGCCCGATCCGGGCGAACAATGAGTACGACGGGGAAATCTACGATGCGCGCATGGAATTGCCGGGCTGGAACGCACCGGGATTCGATGATGCGCAATGGCAGGCCGCGAAACTGGTGCAGGAACCCGGCGGTGTGTTGTCCGCGCAGATGGCCGAGCCGATCCGCGTCACCAAAACGCTCCTCCCCATCGCGATCACGAATCCCAAGCCCGGCATGTACATTTATGACATGGGCCAGAACATGGTGGGCTGGTGCACCCTCAAAGTGACCGGCCCGCAGG
>CAYXPO010000317.1:0-6048 GCA_964466925.1 uncultured Nitrospirales bacterium | reverse complement strand
TGGCGATGTATTCCAAGGAGGCCAAGGGGGAAATGCTGCCGCCGATAAAGACCTGGGATTGCCGGTATACGGAGAATCCGGCCGCAGGGCAGGCCTTTGTGGCGCCGGGCGCAACCATCTTCCGCGCGGAAGCGGTGTTTCCGGAATACTTTGCTGATTTGAATGTGCTGGTGTGCCCCAGCTCTTCCACAGGCCATTCGGCGTTGGAACTGTGGGATCAGGGAAGAACCTTGTCCTCGTTATGGGGTGGCAAGGGGGCGGTTACACAGCCCTACAGCAACAATGGGAAAATCGAGCCCTGTGAGGTGTTCGAGCATCCCTACGCGTATTTCGGTTGGGCGATCGAGGCCTATATGTCGGATCAAGCCCATGACGAGGACCTGGAAACAAACATCGAAAACCTGTTCACCGCGTTGGACACCACGGTCGCGGAAGCAACGAAAGTGGCCGAGGAGGACTTGAAAGTGCTGCCCGGCACCGGCAATGGGGGCCGCGATATCATTTACCGCCTGCGCCAGGGCATTGAACGATTCTTCATCACCGACATCAACAACCCCGCGGCCAGCGCCCTGGCGGCCTCGAAACTTGCCATCATGTGGGATGAACTTTCCCTGGACGGCCTCACGCATTTCAATCACGTGCCCGGCGGCTGCAACGTCCTTTACGCTGATGGCCATGTCGAGTACGGCCGCTTTGCAGGCAACCATGGCCGCGACTTCCCCGTCAATCACGGCGGCGATTTCATTCATGCCCTGAGCCACAAAAAGTACGGCCTGTAATCCGGCACGGCGTTTTCGCGCGTCAAACAAGACCGCGCCGGACTTGGGGGTCCGGCGCGGAGAGATTTGTTGCTTTTCGATTAATGATGATGCCCGGAGGCGCACTTGCACTTGTCGTCTTCTTTTTTCGGCGCGTCGGTAATCAGGCATTCCGTCGTGATGATCATGCCGGCGGCGCTCACCGCGTTTTGAATCGCGCACCGGATCACTTTCGCCGGGTCAATGATGCCCGCCTTGATCAGGTCTTCGATTTTTCCGGTTTCGGCGTTCAGGCCCACATTGCCCTGTTCCTTGAGCACCTTCTCCACCATGACCGGCCCTTCCAGGCCCGCGTTTTCGGCAATCTGCGCCAGCGGCGCCGCCATGGCGTGTGCCACGATCGCCGCGCCCACGGCCTCATCGCCTTCCAGCTTGAGCGTTTCCGCTTTCTTGCGCGCGCGCAACAGCGCCACGCCGCCGCCCGCCACAAAACCTTCCTCAATCGCCGCGCGCGTGGCGTTCAGCGCATCGTCCGCGCGGTCTTTCTTTTCCTTGAGTTCGGTTTCGGTGGCCGCACCCACGCGAATTACCGCGACGCCGCCCGCCAGTTTCGCCAGGCGTTCCTGCAATTTCTCGCGGTCATAATCGGACGTGGTGGCTTCAATCGCCTTGCGGATTTGTTCGCAGCGGCCCGTGATGTCTTTCTTCTTTCCCGCGCCTTCGATAATCGTCGTGTCGTCCTTGCTGATTTCAATCCGTTTCGCGCGGCCAAGCTGGCTCAGTTCGATGCTCTCCAGGGTCATGCCCAAATCTTCGGAGATGAAGGTTCCGCCGGTCAGGATGGCGATGTCATTCAAAATCTCCTTGCGGCGGTCGCCGAACGCGGGCGCCTTCACGGCGGCAATCTTCAGCACGCCCCGCAACCGGTTCACCACCAGCGTCGCCAGGGCTTCGCCTTCGATGTCTTCCGCGATGATCAGCATCGGCTTGCCGGTCTGCGCCAGTTTTTGAAGCAGGGGCAGCAGGTCCTTCAGGCTGCTGATTTTTTTCTCGTGGCACAGGATGTAGGCATCTTCCAGCTTCACTTTCATGCTCTCGGGATCGGTCACGAAATACGGCGAGAGATAGCCGCGGTCGAACTGCATGCCTTCCACGGTTTCCACTTCGGTTTGAAGGCTCTTGCCCTCTTCAATCGTGATTACGCCGTCTTCGCCCACTTTCTCGATGGCATCCGCGATGATCTGGCCGATGGCCGTGTCACCGTTCGCCGACACTGTCGCCACTTGCTTAATTTCTTCGGGGTTCTTCACCTTCTTCGCCATCCCGGCGATGCTCTCCACCGCCGCTGCCAGCGCCTTGTCCATGCCGCGCTTCAACGCCATGGGATTGGCCCCGGCCGTCACGTGACGCATGCCATCGCGCACCATCGCCTGCGCCAACACCGTCGCGGTGGTCGTGCCGTCACCCGCATCGTCCCCGGTTTTGCTCGCCGCCACGCGCACCATCCGCGCGCCCATGGATTCATACGGCTCTTCCAATTCCACTTCCTTGGCCACCGTCACGCCGTCCTTCGTCACTTTCGGCGCACCAAAGGATTTTTCCAAGAGGACGTTGCGGCCCTTGGGACCCAGGGTCGCCTTGACCGCATCCGCCAACTGGTCCACACCGCGCACCAACGCCATCCGGGCGTCAAGCGCAAACAATAGTTGCTTGGCCATATTTATCTCTCCTCCTCTAAGGTGTTCAATGGCAACTTCACGTAAAACTGTTTGTAGTGGTGCGCCCGCACCGAGCGCGGGGCGCTGGTAGCACTCTTCAAGAGTGAGTGCTAACAGAAGAGCATACCAAATTCCCTCAACCCTGTCAAGTACCCCCGCTTTTCTGCCTGTGCCCTCGCTAAGCCATTAGGAAACAACGCTTTACAGAACCAGTAGGCGCAATCTGATCTCCCCCGTCAGAGTCCAACCTTCCCTGACTTTCCCGTATTCCCAGACTTCCCAGACCTTCTCAAAAAACTGTACAACCAAGAAACTTTTGGCTATGATACCCGCACACAAGGAATATCCATGGCATTTTGCATAGGCATTGCGGGCGGCACCGGTTCGGGCAAGAGTACGCTGGCGGCGTACATTAACAACCACTTCCCGGATCAAGCCGTGGTTATCGCGCACGACTGGTATTACCGGGACCAGCGGCAGAAGACTTTTGAGGAACGCCTCCAAACCAATTACGACCATCCCGATGCCTTGGAAACGGAATGCCTGCTTAGGGATTTATGGTGTCTGAAAAACAATCAGCCGGTTGAGGCGCCCGTCTACGATTACACCCGGCATGTACGCGCGCCGGACCGCCGCATCCTTCAACCCAAGCCCATCATCATCGTGGAAGGGCTTCACGTCTTGGGAAATCCGGACCTGCGCGCGCTGTTTGATCTGAAACTCTTTGTGGAACTGGATGCGGACCGGCGGCTGGCCCGCCGGATGCAGCGCGACGTGGCCGAGCGCGGCCGCACCCGCGCGAGCGTGCTCCGGCAATTCTGGAATCAGGCGCAGCCCATGCACGATCAATACATTGAGCCTGCCAAAGCGTTCGCGGACCGGATTGTCTCCGGAGAAACCATGGACGCCTGGGGAAAAATCGTTGCGGAAATCCGCGGCGCCGTGGCGCCGCAACGAATAGCGCGGGGCGCGGAGGGCAGGGAGGGCGCATGCCCCGAATAGGGGTGTGACAAAAAAACGGGAGAGCGGCGCGCCCAAGGGGCAGGCCGCCCTCCAAAGAACGTGTTGAACTTAGATGCCCAGTTTGTTCAGCGCGATCATTTCTTCGGCCGTGCGGTTGATCACGGGGGTGTAGCCCGGCAGGGGCTTGATCTGCTGGTGGTAGGCGTCGAGGAAGCTGAAGGCCTGCGGGAAGTATTCCTCTTCCATTTCGGCGGGCGGCACGATCCAGTTTTGCGCACCCACGGTGCAGACGGGCGCATCGAGGTAATCGAAGGCCATTTGCGCGATCTGGCTGCCGATGGTGTGGATGTAGCTGCCGCGTTCGCAGGCGTCGGAGCACAGGATGAGTTTGCCGGTTTTCTTGACGCTTTCCACGAGGGGGCCGAAATTGAACGGGACGAGGGTCTGTCCGTCCCACACTTCCGCGGAAATGCCGAATTCCTTCTCGAAACGCTTCGCGGCGTCCATGGCGCGGTAGAGCGTGGCGCCAAAGGTCAGGATGGTGAGGTCCTTACCCTCCTTGATGCGGGCGGGTTCGCCGATGGGCAGTTGGTAATACTCCGCGGGCACGCCGCCCGGATGGAAGATTTCCACCTGGTTATACAACCGCTGGCTCTCGAAAAAGATCACCGGATCATTGCCGGCGAGCGCGGACGCCATCAGGCCTTTCGCGCTGTAGGGCGTGGCCGGGAAGATCACCTTCAGGCCGGGCACGTGCGCGGCGAGGGTGGTCCAGTCCTGCGAGTGTTGCGCGCCGTATTTCGCGCCCACGGACACGCGCAGGACCACCGGCATCTTGATCAATCCGGCGGACATCGCCTGCCATTTCGGCAATTGGTTGAACACTTCGTCGCCCGCGCGGCCCATGAAATCGCAGTACATCAGCTCGACGAGGGCGCGTCCGCCTTCCATGGCCAAGCCGACGGCGGTGCCGACAATGGCGGCCTCGGAAATGGGCGAATTGAAGAGCCGGTTATACGGCAGCGCTTCGGTAAGCCCCTGGTACACGGCGAAGGCGCCGCCCCAATCACGGTTTTCCTCACCATAGGCCACCAGGCGGGAATCGTGATAGAAATGGTGCGCGATGGCTTCAAACAGGGCTTCGCCGAAAGTGACGGCCTTGGTGCTCTTCAGCGGCGCGCCGTTCTCATCGAATCCGTTGCGTGATTTCTTGGCGATGTTCTTCACCCGCGCATTTTCCTCGAGCGGCATGCGGACATCCTCGGGGCGTTCCAGGCCGGGCAGGGTTTCCACTTCATTGCGGAACATCATTTGCGAGACGCCTTGGTGCGGGGAAAGCTTCATGCGCGGAGACGTTTCCTCGCTCACGGCCAGCGTGCACGCCTTGAACACTTTGCGCTGCACATAGGCATGAATGGCCTTGAGGTCGTCTTCCGAAGCCAGGCCGGCGTCTTTGAGTTTCGCGGCGTATTCCACGAGCGGGTCCACCGACTTCCACAGTTCGATTTCTTCGCGTTCGCGGTAGGCGGACTGATCGCTGGGCGAGTGCCCGGATTGGCGGTAGCACAACACATCGAGCAAGACCGGGCCTTTGCCGGACTTGATGAGTTCGATCTTGCGCTTGTACGCGTCCGCCAAGGCCAGCGGATTATTGCCGTCCACGACTTCCGCGTGCATGTTGTCGGGATTCAGGCCCGCGCCGACGCGCGCGACGTGCTCGAAGCCCGCCGTTTCACCGATGGGTTGTCCGCCCATGCCGTAGAAATTGTCCATAAAGTTGAAAATGATGGGCAGGCCGCCTTCAAATCCCTCGCCCCAAAGTTGCGAATATTGGGCCATGGTGGAGAAATTCAGGGCTTCCCAGACCGGTCCGCAGTGCACCGAGGCGTCGCCGATATTGGCCACGCACAGCCCGCTCTTGCGCCGCACTTTCCGGAACAGGGCCGCGCCCGCGGCGATGTCCGCGCTGCCGCCGACAATCGCGTTGGCGGGATAGGCGCCGAAGGGGAGGCAGAAGGCGTGCATCGAGCCGCCCATGCCCTTGTTGAAGCCGTTTTCACGGCCAAAGATTTCGGCCAGCAGGCCATAGAGCAGAAAGTCAATGCCCAGTTCTTCCTCTTCCGAGGTGGCGAGGGCGGGCTTCTTCTTGCCCTTTTCGGTGATGCTCAGGCCTTCCCAGTTGGGTTCATGCGTCTGCACCACCTTCAAAATACTGCCCCCGAAGTAATGCTCCATGATCGGGACCAAGCCGGTGCCGGTGAGGTCCTGCACCGCGCGCAGGCCTTTGGCGATAATTTCGCCATGGCTGCGGTGACTGCCGAAAATATGATCCTCCACATTGAGGTGAACGCATTCGCCCACCGCCGCGCCTTCCTGGCCGATGGAAAGGTGCGCGGGGCCGGCGTGGTTGTACGCCGTGCCGTGGTAGCTCCCCAGCTTCTTGATGTTGTCCAGCATGGTTTCAAATTCGCGGATCAGGGCCATGTCGCGGTATATGCGCAGACAGCGCTCCGGCGTGATGCCGGACTTCAAATCAAGTTCTTGCTTGATTGTCCTGTTGTACGTGTTGACGGGAATGCTTCCCAATTGGATTGAGTGACTTTTACGTA
>CAYXPO010000316.1:0-6052 GCA_964466925.1 uncultured Nitrospirales bacterium | reverse complement strand
CCGTGATGTGCCGGGAACGCGTGAGCAGCGTGTACACCCCGATGCTGGCCAGCGTTAGGCTGATCACGGCGGACAGGAACAACCCCAGCACCGAAACGGGCCATACCCATGTTTCGGACAGCCAACGGGGTTCCTCAAAGGTCAGTTCGCCCATGTATTGAATGAATAAATACGGCGCGGGCTGAAGAAACAACGCCAATACCGGAAACAGGAAATGCCATTTGCCTTTCATGGTCTGCGCGCCTCCACCCGCAACGCCATGTCGCCAAAACCGGAAGCCCTCGATTCGTTCATGAGCGCGGACGCATCCCCCCATTTTTTACTGAAACGCTCAAACAGGCGAAAAGATTTCTCCATTAACCGGTTCGAGGCCTCCATGGCACTTTTAAGGTCTTCGCCACGGGTCCACAACCGCAAAAAGAAATAATAGAACACCGAGGAAGAGCTAACGCCGGGATGACCGATATAGGCTTTTGCGCCCAGTTTGAGCCATTGCTCGCCCTGCGGGAGATTGTGACACCCGGTGTTGTACACCAGCCGGAGATGCCGGCGGCGGTCTTCGGGAATCTGTTCGGCCCACTTGATGTATTCATTCGTATGGGCCAGAAGCAACAAATCCACCTGCGGATATTTTTGGAGCGCAGTGTCCAAACAGGCCATGAATTCCTTTTCCAGGTCCCCCTTTTTCGATTGCGTGAAATACCACGCGCCACCGTAGTAACGGGTCAGATACCGCCGCGTAAATACTTCCGTCCCCCATTTTTGAAACGGCGTCACATTGTCGCGAATCGCCAACGCCGCCCGAAATTCCTTGCCCGGCGGAACACCGGTTTTCAGAAAAATGCCGTCCCCCACCGTGCTAATGACCGCGATAAACGCCAGACACGGCAACGCCAGTGCAATCACGAGAGCATGGAGCTTTTTCATAACTCTGGACCCTGAACAGGTAAACCGCCTTAAGTCGCTTCCCATCATATCATAGGCGAACGGCAGAAAGCGTTGGCGTGGCATTCACCATTTTCGCGCGCGGGACCACATGCCCAGGACCATGGCGCTCAACCCCAAAAGCAGCCAGTCGCCCAGCAATCGTTTTATGCCTTTTACCGTGTTATCCTCATTGGAACAATGGCATCCGAAAGGTTCCGGCTCATCCTCGCCCTCGGCCTCGCCTTCTGTTACGCCCTCAGAACCTTGTCCTTCAAGCAGGGCGCCTTCACCCGTTTCCCCTTCGAGCAGTTCGCCTTCACGCACGCCTTCGGCTTGCCCTTCGGCGGTACCGCCTTCACCCTCCAATACTTCCCCCTCGCCTGGTTCACCTTCAGACAGTTCACCTTCACTCACGCCTTCGGCCTGACCTTCAACTTCTCCACCTTCACCCTCAAGCAGTTCTCCCTCTCCCTCCGTTGGGCATTCCTCTTCTCCTTCCACGGTATACTCGCCCTCTTGTGGACATATTGAGGAGCCTTCGTTCTCGCCCCCATTGGTAAAGCTGTCTTTTTCTATAACGGCACGATTGCTTTGATACATTCCCGTGTCATTCCATTTCCCTTCATGGGATGGCAGTCCAGGCCCAACGATCTCAACATAGTCTTCATCACCTGAGTTACTGGGTTCGCCGGGATCCCAATTCCGATATGAGGCCGTCTCGCCATTGATCCAGAAAAACACGCCCTCGTTATCTTTGTCAGTAAGTCCTATCCAATAGCGCCCACTGGCATTGAGATCTTCGAGCAGGTTGATAATCCAGCCGTTTTCTTCCGCATTGTTAATGGTGGTTAAATACCCCCCCAAACTTGCGGCAAGCGCTTGTGCCTCTGGCCAAAGCATGGCGTCTGTAAACATATAATAGTGCCCATTGGCTGGATTTTGATACCATCCATCACGAATATCCATAAACGAAATGGGCAGCACGTTGGAGGCAATTAGGTTGCCATTGCGCAAAGCGGTCACATAGACAAGACCCTCATAGCTGCACGCCTGGATAGGCGTTTGTGCACGGATTACGGAGGGCAGCACTTCCAATACAACCCCTTCCACGTCACCGCTCGGGTCAATATGACCACGGTGTTCGCTGAAACATACCCGGAGCGAGTCGGCATCGTAAGGAATATCAAAATACCCATAAAGGAAAATTTGTTCAGACTGGGAAAAAGACAGCATCCGCGAAGACAACGAGTTGAGATGAATGGCGGGACTTCCCTGTCCCGAACCGTATTCATAAGCCCCAATATCCACTTTTCCATCCGGCCCCGGCCGCATATTGTCATCGGCATCCAAGGATGTGCTAAACACAATGCTGGCCTGGCGGCGCGCTGCGGAACGGCACGCAATTCGATAGTTGTTGTCGTGAGGATTGACAAAGAGCGGATCGCCTTCCACAATATTCCGGGCTTCGGGGATGGTAACATTGATCATCAACGCGCCGGAAATCGTGCCCAGATAATAATCCCGGTAATCACCCTCCGGGTTATTGAAGAACAGGCAATTTTCAAACACCGGGGTTATGTTGCTTTCTTCATAGACAGCGGATTTTGTGTTTTCGGAAAAGATGGAATTGGTCAGGGATAATTGTACGCCGCGCAGGAAAATTCCGCCGCCCGTATCGACGGCCTGATTGCCACTGATCGTGCACTGGGTAACGTGGGCAATTTGATCACTGAAGAGCATTCCCGCGCCATAGCCCGCGCTGTTGCGCGCCACAACACAGTTTTGAACGTCACATTGATCGAATTCGTGGCTTTCAAAACCACCGCCGCCGCCATCGGTTTGGTTCTCGAAGAAACCACAACGATCCAACGTCAGCGGCCCGCTATACCAGCCCATGCCGCCGCCCAAATGCCTGCTGGTATTTTGCGTGAACAGGCACCGGGTGAAAGTGCCCGTGCCAACGAATCCCATCACCCCGCCGCCTTCTCCGGCGGCGTTGGAGGTAAAGACGCAGTCGTAGGCGGTCACCGAAGCATCCCGCACATACATGCCACCGGCATCCCACCCACCTTGATTTTTGACGAACTCAACCCGATATAACGCGGCAATGGAATCACTGATTACCGTCAACCCGCCACAATTGTTGGTGCCCACATTATCCACAAAGCGGCAGTCTTGCAGGGTAAATTGGGATTTGGAGGCATGCATCCCACCGCCTTCCATGGCCGTGTTATTCGTGAATTCGCAATTACTGATGACAATATTGGGTCCGGAATTCATCATCAAGACCCCGCCACCCGCCGGGATATTATCGGTCGCCATGCCGCCGGTAAGCCGCAGTCCATCCAGCCAAAGATGATCCACGGCATTGCACACCATCATGTGCATGGGCGGCCCGGAGGGCGTGTTTATGCCGTCCAGTACGGAGTACCCGGCGCTCAGATCACGTTCCTGCGGCGAG
Organism: uncultured Nitrospirales bacterium; assembly: GCA_964466925.1. Taxonomy (GTDB): domain Bacteria; phylum Hydrogenedentota; class Hydrogenedentia; order Hydrogenedentales; family CAILVY01; genus CAILVY01. The sequence goes on along the minus strand of CAYXPO010000316.1, from coordinate 2,664 downwards.
TTTTCGTGCCCGCTGAAACCGCCATAGATGCTTAGGCTGGATTTCAAGTTGGTGACGCCATAATAGAATCCTTTGCGCACCCAAAGCTGGTCGTTGGGTTGCGCGGCAAACACCGCTTCTTGAAGGGTGCAAAAGGCGTTGTCCCACGTCTGGCCATTGCCCGAAGGGCAGTGGGCGGAGTCCACATAGAGCACATTGCCCGCCGCTGAAAAAGCCCCCAGACACGCCAATGCCCAAATTATGCTGCGCAGAATCATACTACGTTCCCTCTGTGCTTCCGGCCCCTCGCCTTCCCACGCACCGGCAAAGGAAGGCGTGATAGCGCCACTGCAATATGTAGCGATGATAGCAGGGCCATTCGCAAAATACAATATACTTTATGGGTTACGGGGCACGGTGTATCACGCGTGGACGTCCAGCCGGGGAATGGTGATGGGGCCTTCGGGCAGGACGGCCACGGGAGCGCCGCGGCCCAGGGCCAGAAGGTGTTCGCGTAGGCTTTCCTGGAAATTGCCGAGCGGCGCCAGCTTGCACGCGTTTACGATGTCCGGGGCCAGGCTTGAAAACAACGCCACCTCGCATCGTTTGAGAATCTGTACCAATAACTGGACCTGCCATTGGTCCAGAAGGGGTGCTTTCAATGCACGCAGCCAGGCATCAATGGATTCAATCGTTTCATGTTCGCGGAGCATTGAACCGAAATTGCCGTGGGCGGGAATGCCGTCGGAGCATTCACTGGCCACAAACATTTTCCCGCCGGGTTGAATAATGCGGACGGCGGCGGACATGCCTTTCACGGTTTGATAGAGGTTTTGGTCCAAGGGATAGCCGCTGTTGGAGGTGATGACCACCGGGAATTCATGCGGCACGGAAATCATGGCGTGATTGCGGACATGGCGGCACCCGGCCCGGTGCGCGGCGTGAAGGTCCCCCAGAAAGAATCCCGTGATTTGTTTTTCATTGTTCAGCGTTACATTCACCAGAAAATCCGGCGGACACAACGCCACCATGTCAACCATGGTCTGGTACAACGGATTTCCTTCTTGAACTCCCCATGTGCTACGCGGATGGGCGATGAGATCGTAACCATGAAGGTGAAAGATGGTTTCAATGCCCGCCACCCCGGGAACAACGCCCTTGGGCCCTCCCGAAAACCCCGCCATGAAATGCGGTTCGATAAATCCCACAACAATCCGTTTATCGGCATTGACATAGGCTTCATCGAGCACCACCGGCGCGCCGGAAGCCGTTTCTCCCACGCGGATGTTCCGGCTGGGATCAAAAGCATCGTGATTGACTATTTTCACGGTTTTAGGGAGATGTTCGCCGAACATGGCATGGATTTCATCCTTAGTATTAAGGCGATGTGATCCAGTTCCGATTAAAACAGTCGCATTTTCCGGAGGAATGGGGAGTTCTTCGAGAATCCAGGGAACTAACAAATTATTGGGCACGGGGCGGGTGCCATCAGAAGTTACAATGACAACTCGATCCGTCGTTTTCACGGCTTCACGAAGCGGCGGGGAATCAATGGGATTCTGACAGGCCTCCAAGAACGCGTGATGAGGCTCTGCCATGGAAGGCTCATCCTTGGGTTGAATAACGTGCCATTCAGCAAGATCATGATCCAATTCGAGAGACAAACGGCCCTTGCCATACGCAATTGAGCACGCGGTTGCGCTTTTCATGCGCCGCCTCGGATATCCGCAACCAGTATGAACACCATGTCGTGCCTCCTCTATGTTTATCACGGCGATGTACCAACAAGCCTATTTGTGAAAAGTATCCTGCATTGCTCTTATTGCATCCAAACGCGCCGGGCCTTCATCGAGTGTGGGGCATAACCACCCGCCCTCGTCATGCTCGTTCCATGCATAAACCAGGACGGTCTTTGCAGGGGCAATGGCGGAGTTCTGCAACACCCAGTCCAAACCCTCATTAATCGCATTGGCGGCCTCTTTGGGTGTGGCATGCTGGTACCATGCGCCGGTATAGTTGCGGGGACGTCCGTCCCACCCTGCATTTACTAACGGTACGACTTCACACCCGGCCGCTTTGAATTGTTCCCAATACCACCGGTTCATTTCCTGCAGTTTGGCATAAGGTTCATTCTCGCCTTTGTCGCCTGGGGCACTATAAGCGCTAAGGGCGTCAAACTGGATGGCCTTTAGAAAATCCGCCTGAATCTGATGCGGCCAAATCTGCGCTACAATGTAGGGATCTCCTCCACAGTTCTTCTTGCTTGCTTCACGTAGAGCTTTGAAGGCGCTGGCGGCGGCTTCCGCGGAACCGAAGTGGGAAATTAGTTTTTCACCGGTAAATACAAACAACAGCGGCCGATTTCCACAGACCCGCTGATACGCGGAATTCTGGAAAAGATCCGCAAATTGAGACAGGGTCGTACCCCACTCATTGGCGGGCCCAAGGTGTTTACCGCCCTGGAGAATGAAGCAAAAACGGAGGCCCTTTTTGTCAGCGGCGGCTAAAAACCGCCGCCAGCCGTAGTTGTAGGCATCGGCTTGTTCCCATGACTTGGGGTGATAGTAGCAGAAGGCCCAATAGCTAATGCCCCCGGCCTTGGCGAAGGCGATCTCCCGATCCATCACCTCCTGTGAATCTCCGCATATTTCGAGATTGCCCTGTGCATCCGTTGAAGCATAAAAA
>CAYXPO010000315.1:0-6083 GCA_964466925.1 uncultured Nitrospirales bacterium | reverse complement strand
CGCCGGTATGGGGTGAACACGGACTATATTGTGCGGGGCGGGGACCGGCTGGGCATTTTGTATGTGGAAACCGGCGCAGCGCAACGGCCCTCCAATGTCATATACGATCGGAACCACAGCAGCCTCCGCGAACTTCAGCCTGGAGAACTCGATTGGGAGCGCATTTTACAGGGCAAGCATTGGTTTCATGTGGCCGGGACCGCGCCCGCGCTGGGCGTGAATGTGCGCGCGGCGGTGGAGGAAGCGCTGGCCACCGCGCGGCGGCTGGGTCTGAAGACCAGCTTCGACTGCAATTACCGCAGCAAGCTTTGGGGCCTGGAAGAGGCAAGGCACGTCCTGACCCGGTTAATGGACCATGTTGATGTGTTCATCGGGGGCGCGGAAGACGCGGAAAACATCTTTGGCGTTTCTGCTCGGGAAACGGAGGACGAGCGGGTTCGGGCAGAATATGCGGCGAAGCAGTTGCGGGAGCGGTTCGGATTCGCGTGGGCGGCCATGAGCCTGCGCGGGGGCGTGTCCGCTTCCGTCAACCGGTATGCCGCGATGCTTTGCGGCCCGGATGGCTGCTGTTTCAGTAACGAGTACGAAATTCAGATGGTGGACCGTGTGGGAAGCGGCGACGCCTTCACCGCCGGGCTGATTTATAAGATTCTTGCGGGCGCCGACACCGCCGAGGCGGTGGAGTTTGCCGTGGCGGCGGGCTGCTTGAAGCATTCGATCCCCGGCGATTTCAATTTGGTGTCTGTCAAGGAAGTGGAACGTGTCATGAGGGGTGAACACTCCGGACGGGTACGGCGGTAAGGACAAAGGAGTTTCATGAACAAAGAAGAGTTGTTAAAACGCATTCATGAAGAGTGGCTGGTGGCGATTCTGCGCGGAGATACGGCCCGGCAGACGGAAGATGCCTTTGAGGCGTTGATCGAAGGCGGGATAACGCTGGTGGAAGTGCCGTTTACCACGCCGGGTGCCTGTGAGGTGATTCGCCGGTTGCGGGAACGGCATGGGGACCGGATTGTGGTGTCCGCGGGCACGGTCACCACGGCGGAACAGGCGCGGGCGGCCATTGCCAGCGGTGCGCAGGGCATTGTTTCGCCGAATTTATACTTGCCCGTGTTGGAGGCGGCGGTGGCGGCGGGGGTGGTTTCCGCGCCGGGATGTTTCACGCCTTCGGAAATCGCCGAGGCCCTGCGTCACGGAGCGGATATCATAAAGCTCTTCCCCTGCGACATGGTGGGGCCGAAATACTTAATGTACATGCTTGGACCGTTCCCCGGCATCCGGATTATGCCCGCGGGGAGCATTGTTCTCGAAAACATGCAGGCGTACTATGATCAAGGGGCCTTCGCAGGTGTTGCGGGGGTCACCACGGAAATGCAATTGCTGGACGAGGTCAAGGCGGGACGGTTCGCGGATATAACGGAATGCGCGCGGCGGTGGACCGCCCAAGTCCGGCGGATGACCGCTGAAGGAGCAACGGCATGAGTCAAATCACCGGAAACACCGAGTTTCGTTCGCTACCCCTGGCGGACATGGAAGCTCAGTTGAAGCGCTTTGAAGATCGCGTCAACGCGGCGCAACGGGCGAACCCCGCCACTAAAACATGGGTGAAGGAGGCCATTCACCGGCGTGGGACGGGACGCTGTCCCGTGCGCATCAAGCGGCTCTCGATGGACGTCATTTTGCGCTATGGCGATGCCCTCGCGGACCTGTTTTGCGCGTATCCGGACGATGTGGTGGCGGTGATCCCCTATGACATCACGATTGGTTATCAGCCGCCCAACAAAACCCCGCGCATCAACCCTGTCGAAGTGCTTATGCAGGATGCGGAATGGCTGGATGAGTGGGGCACGCGGTGGGGGCATGCCTTTGCCGGCGTGGGGGCCACACCGGTGGACCACCCCATTAAGGAATGGTCCATGCTGCCGGATTATTTGCGGCACATGGTGCCCGATCCCAATCTTCCCGGACGCATGGATTCCGCCATGGAAACGCTGATCATGCACGGGGAAACGAAATACTGCTATGGCATCATCCATCTCGCGCTGTTCGAGCGGCTGCACGCGTTGCGCGGCATGGAAAACGTCTTTACGGACTTCTGCACCAACGAGGCGGAAGTCCGCAAGCTGCTGGACGTGCTTCAAAACTATTTGCTGGCCATGGTGCGCCGCTGGGCCTCAGTGGGCGCGGACGCGGTGTTCCTGACGGACGATTGGGGTTCGCAAACCGGCCTTATGATTTCCCCGGAACTCTGGCGGTCCTATTTCAGGTTGTATTACAAAAAAGTGTTCAAGGAAGCCCACAGTCTGGGGATGGATGTGATCTTTCACAGTTGCGGGAATGTCACCGAAATAGTCGGTGATTTGATTGATATGGGACTCGATGTTTTGGATCCGGTGCAGCCGGGCGCGATGGACATGGAACACCTGGCCCGGGAATTTGGCGGGAAACTGGCCTTCAGCGGCGCCGTGGACATTCAGGACCTTTTGTGTCTGGGAACGCCGCAACGGATCAAGGATGAAGTCCGGCGAATTATTGATACGTTGGGCAAGCCCTTTGGCGGCGGCTTGATCCTGGGGCCGGCCAATGTCATTACCCCGGATACGCCCTTTGAAAATTTGGCGGCGTTGTTCGAGGCCGCCCATGAAGCATGAGGAGGTTAAAGGAATAGTGTGAAGACGGTTTCTTCTGACGAACTGCGCGCGCTGACTGCGAAGATTTTCCGTCTGCGCGGCGTGAGTGAACGCGACAGCGGCATCATCGCGGATTCCCTTGTGCACGCCAATCTGCGCGGCGTGGATTCCCATGGGGTGATGCGTGTTGCCCATTATGTCCACCGCTTGGAATTGGGTTCCATCAACGCTGCGCCCGCCACGCGCGTCACGCCAACCGGCCCCGCCACCGCCATGGTGGATGGCGATAACGGGTTCGGGCATGTGACCAATTGGGATGCAATGGAACTGGCCATCAAGCTGGCCCGTGAAACCGGCGTGGGGCTGGTGGGCGTGCAACACAGCAACCATTGCGGCGCGCTGTCCTTTTTTGCCTATCGTGCACTTGAGGCGAATATGGCCGCGCTTGTGCTGACCCAAACCGACAAGGGGGTGGTGCCGGTGGGCGGGCGACAGCCGTTTTGCGGGTCGAATCCCCTGTGCCTGGCCGCGCCCTCGGCGTCCGGCATGCCGATTGTGCTGGATATGGCCACGAGCACGGTGGCGGGGGGGCATGTCTACAAGGCCCGCGCGGAAAACCGGTCCATCCCATCCACGTGGGCAGTGGACGCCAACGGCCAACCCACCACCGATCCGCATAAAGCGGTGTTTTGGACGCCCGCCGCGGGGGCGAAGGGGTATGGCTTGGGCGTGATGATTGATGTGCTCACCGGCATCCTGTGCGGCGGCGATTTCGGGCCGCACATCTTGCCGATGTATGACCAGGTGGAGAAAACCCGTAATTTGTGCCATCTCCTTGGCGCGCTGGACATACAGCGGTTCGCGGGCGCTTCCACGTTCCTGCCGCAAGTGGCTGCCATGATCAACGAGCTTCACGAAGTGCCCACGATGCCCGGGGTGGACCGCGTGCTGGCGCCGGGCGAACCCGAGCATCTTAAATCCATTGAACGAACAAGCAACGGCATTCCCTTAACGGATGAACTCTGGGATGAATTGCAGTCCCTGGCGGTTCCGGGAAATGTCCGCGTTTAAGGAGAGAACAGGAGAAAACACATGCCGAAAGTAATTATCACCGATCACGGTTTTCCAAATGTTGAGCCCGAACGCGCCGTCCTCGAGGCGGCGGGATTCGAATTGGAAACCATCCAGCCCATCTGCAAGACTGAAGACGATGTGATTCGGACCTGCGGCGGGGCGGATGCGCTGATTGTGCAATGGGCGCCAATCACCCGCCGGGTTCTGGAAGCGTTGCCCAAGGTGCGCTGCATCGTCCGCTATGGCGTGGGGGTCAACAATTTCGATTTGTCCGCCGCGAAAGACCTGGGAGTCTGTGCCGCGAATGTTCCGGATTATTGCGTCGAGGAAGTGTCCGATCATGCCATGGCCCTGTTGCTGTCCCTGTGCCGGCGCATCCCGCAGGACCACCAGCAAATTGTGCAGGGCAAGTGGGGCGTCAATCCCTTCCGGCCCATTCCAGCGTGTTCGGACATGACGCTGGGACTGGTGAGTTTCGGGCGCATCGCGCGGCGCGTGGCGAAGAAGGCCCAAGCCTTCGGGTTCTCGGTAATCGCGTATGATCCGTTGGCCGCGGACGCCCTTTTCACGGAAGCGCAGGTGGAACGGGTTGGTTTGGACGCCCTGTTTCAGCGCGCGGATGTCATATCATTGCATTGTCCGCTGGTGCCGGAAACCACTCAATTGATCAACAAGACGGCTATTGAAAAGATGAAGGCGGGCGTCATTTTGATCAACACCTCGCGGGGGCCGGTGGTCAATGAAAAGGACCTGATTGACGCGCTGAAATCCGGCAGGATCAACGGCGCGGGTTTGGATGTGTTTGAAGAAGAACCGCTTCCCGCGGGCAGCCCGTTGCGTTCGTTTCCGAACGTGTTGCTGACCAGCCATGCGGCCTCCGTTTCGGAGAAAGCGGTGGAGGCGCTGCAGCGCAAGGCCGGCGAGGCCGCGCGGGATTTCCTGCTGGGCAAAGATCCGGTCTCGCGGTTGGTGTAATAACGAATTCATCCTGAAAAAAAGAGGAGAAGAACGTATGAAATTAGTGCGATTCATCAGTGCGGGGCATCCCGAAGGCGTATGCGGCATTGTGGAAGCCTCCGGTGACATTCGCGTCATCAAGGGAGATGTTCTGAAACCGGGCGAACCCACCGGTGAAGTGGTGAAGGAAGCGGACATCCAGCGGTATTTGCCGCCGGTGAACCCGCCCAATATTCTCGCGATCGGGCGCAACTACCGCGAACATGCCGCGGAAACGGATGATACGCTGCCCTCCGCCCCGTTGATGTTCATCAAAGCCACTTCGGCCTTGATTGCCCACGGCGATGATATCGTGATTCCCGCCGCCGCGCCCGATCAGGTGGATTATGAAGCGGAACTGGTGGCCATTATCGGTAAAAAGGCCAAGAATGTACCGCTGGAGAATGCGCTGGACTATGTGGCCGGATACACCTGCGGCCACGATGTGTCGGCGCGGGATTGCCAGCAGAAAGACGGGCAATGGGCCCGCGCCAAGAGTTTTGACACATTCGCGCCGATGGGCCCTTATGTGGTCACGGACCTGGACCCCGGTGATGTGTGGATTCGCATGCGGGTCAATGGCGAAACGGTCCAGAACCAGTCCACGAAAGACCTGGTCTTCAACGTTCCGTACCTGGTTCATTATTTGAGCCGTTCCCTGACGCTGCTTCCGGGCACGGCCATTTATACCGGCACGCCCTGCGGCGTGGGGATTGCGCGCAAACCGCCGTTGCTGCTCAAGCCCGGGGACGTGTGCGAAGTGGATATCGAAGGCGTCGGCGTGCTGCGCAACCGCGTGGCGGCCGAATAACCCGTTCAGGACTGCACCATGCGTTCTTTGGGATCAGACATTCAGCGGATACGGGCGCCCGAAGGCGGCGTGGCGATGTGGTGGCTTGCGCAGGCCGGGTTTGTCTTCAAAACCCCGCGTTCCACCGTCCTCTATGTGGACCCCTATCTTTCCAATGTGGTGGAGAAGGCTTTCGGGTTCAAGCGGCTGTCGTTTTCGCCCATATGCGCGGAGGACGTGCAGGCGGACTGGGTGGTGAGTTCGCATGAGCATCTGGACCATCTGGATACGGAGGCCCTGCCGGTCATTGCGCGGAACAACCCCGGCTGCCGTTTCGCCGGTTCGGAATCCTGCATGCCCGAATACGAAAAAATGGGCATTTCCGCGAATAAACAAGTGCTGTTGAAGCCGGGAGAACCGATTGAACTGAGCGATATTCGGATTATCCCAGCCCGCGCGGATCATGGAACCTTGTCGCCCTCGGCGTTGTCGCTGCTGCTGGAGTTTGGCGGGGTGCGCGTTTTGTTTACGGGCGACACGGCCCTGAATCTTCCCTGGATGCAACCGCTCATGGAGTATAAACCTGATCTTTT
>CAYXPO010000314.1:0-6118 GCA_964466925.1 uncultured Nitrospirales bacterium | reverse complement strand
GGCCTTCTTCTATTGCGCCTTCGCCTTCCATTGTGCCTTCCGGTTGGCCTTCTTCCACCCCTTCGCCTTCCACCACACCTTCCGGTTGGCCTTCTTCTATTGCGCCTTCGCCTTCCATTGTGCCTTCCGGTTGGCCTTCTTCCACCCCTTCGCCTTCCACCACACCTTCCGGTTGGCCTTCTTCTATTGCGCCTTCGCCTTCCATTGTGCCTTCCGGTTGGCCTTCTTCGGCTCCTTCGCCTTCCACCACACCTTCCGGTTGACCTTCTTCCACCCCTTCGCCTTCAAGAATACCTTCTGGTTGACCCTCTTCCACTCCTTCGCCTTCCACCGGTTCAGACACCCGCAATTCCACAGGAACGGTGCTGGTTTGTTCCAAGTCATCGGATATTACGCACCAATACAATCCGGCGTCCCCGGGGGTTAAACCGTCCAGGATCAATTCCGGGGCGTCCGCGCCCAGCGGGTTTTCGTCCTTATACCATTGATAATGCAACGTCCCCAGACCGTTCTCCACCGTTACCGTGAAAATATGGTTCTCTCCCGCCAACCGTTCCGCCCCTTCCGGTTGAAGGATGATATTCATGTGTTCCGCCACGGTCAACGCGGCCTTTTCCGAAGTGACGGATTCCGAGGCGTCCGTCACCACGCACCAATATGATCCTGAATCGGTTTCCCGAAGATCCGCCAGGGAGTACTCCGGGGCGTCCGGGCCCACCGCCGCACCATCCTTGTACCATTGGTAATGCACCGCGCCTTCGGTGTCATCCTCCGCCACGGAAAACACATGCGATGCATGCGTGTAATACTGCCCGCCCCGCGGCTGAAGCAAAAGGGCCAATATGCACACCCCGCAGCAGGGAAGCGTATCGGGCGTTTTCGCCGGGTCCATCACCGCCGCCACATAGGCGTCCAAACCGCCGCACACCGCCGCGAACTCCTCCGCGTTCGTGAAGCCGTCGCCATCCAAATCGCCGGTTCCGTTGAAATACGGCGCCAGCGTAAGATTGTACTTGTTGACGTTAAGGTTAATCCCGGAACCATTGGAAAATTCATAGATCAACCGGTCCACCGCCACCGGTTCCGCCAGTGTCATGGTGCCGGCCGCGTGCCGGTTAAAGTTGTCACAGGTGAAATGATAGAGAATCTCCATGAATTTGCACTTGAACCCCAGGGTGTTGTCGTTTTGCATTTGCGCGAGATTTTGCTGAAACACCGCCAGGGTTTCCACATGATGCGGCGCGGATTCCTCGCGCAACACCGTATCCAGCAGCCGGAATTGCGCCCGGTCCACGATTCCATTGTCGTCCCCGTCGTGTGTATTGGGGTCCGGGGCCGGTTCACCGTCAAAGGAATTCACAATGATTTTTACGTAGGACTCTTCCACCTTGGCTTCAATGGAGGTGGCGGAAACGTCGCGTCCCAGGAAAACCGCCAGTAAAAGCAAAGAAACACGGCTAACGCCCGGAAGCATGTTCCGGCCGATGGAAATTCCGTCCCGGTTAATCATCAATGAACTCCGCATATTATTCTTCCCCGGGGCCTTTTTAGCGCCAAAGGCCCCGATTACCCAATTTCAACCCTGTACAGCCACGCCTTCCGGCGGAATCATTCACCGCATGCCGTGAAAGCAGGAAGGATTGTAATAATATTCGGCGCTTTCCGCAAGTACGTTTTTCAGGGTGGAGTATTTTTGAAATGTATTCCCCTTGAATGTAAAAAGACCCCATTGCGGCCAATGGGGTCTTATTTCCTCGATATCGCGTCTCAGACGGGCAGTTCCCAGCCTTTGCGGTATTCCTTGGTCAAGAACTTGTTCGCGTCCTTGTCGTTCGTGATGCGCATTTCCTTGACATTGAATTCAATGGGTTTTCCCGCGCGCAGGGCCACATTGCCCATGTTGGCCATTACCGTGAGCGGGACGGCATACTCGAAGTTCGAGCAGGATTCCTCGCCGCCCTTGCAGGCATCCAGCCAATTGAAATACGGGTTCTCCAGCTTGATGCGCGGAATGGTCTGGAGCGGGCGGGTGTAGTCTTTCATCAGGCTGCTCGGCGCCAGACGCGATTCCCCGCCATAGCATCCGGAGGTGATTACGCCTTTCGTGCCGATGAACAGCGAACCATTGTCGCCGTCGCCCAGTTTTTCCCCTTCCGGAACGCCCTGCGGGCGCTTGGGCAGCAGGCCGCCGTCGTACCAATATACTTCCACGGGCGCCATGCCGGCGCGCGCCGGGAAGGTGTATTTGATAACGGACTTGTTGGGCGCCGTTTGGGTGTTCAAACCGTCCTGTTGCACCACTTCCACGGTGTAGGATTTGGCTTCGATCAGTTTCAATGCCCAGAATGTGGGGTCTGAAATGTGACAGGCCATGTCGCCGATGGCCCCGCAGCCGAAATCCCACCAGCCGCGCCAGTTGAACGGCGCATACCCCTTGTTGTAGGGGCGCATCGGGGCCGTGCCAATCCACAAATCCCAGTCCATCGCCGCGGGGATGGGTTCTTCCGGAAGCGGCGCGGGAATGCCTTGCGGCCAAATCGGGCGGTTGGTCCAGATATGCGCTTCTTTCACCTCGCCAATCGCGCCCGCCCACACCATCTCGCACAACTCGCGCACGCCGTTGCCGCAGTGGCCCTGGTTGCCCATTTGCGTCTTGACCTTGGTCTCCGCCGCCACCTTCCGCAGCAGGTAGGCTTCCGCGATGGTGTGCGTGAGCGGCTTTTGCACATACACGTGTTTGCCCAGCTTCATGGCCATGTAGGCGGCCGGCGCGTGGGTGTGGTCCGGCGTGGAAATGGTGCAGGCATCAATTTCCTTCCCCATTTCCTCGAACATCTTGCGGTAATCCTTATATTGCTTGGCGCCCTTCAGCTTGTAGAAGGCTTCGCCCGCGCGGTCCCAGTCCGGGTCGCACAAGGCCACCACATTCTCCCGGCGGCAGGACATGATGTCGCCCAACCCTTTGCCGCCCACGCCAATCCCCGCCACATTCAATTTTTCATTGGGGGATACCTTGCCCGGCACCACTTTTGCCGTGTTCGGTTTGCTGGCGCATCCGCCCGCCAAGGCCACGGCCGTGGTCGTGGTGGCCGCGAGAAACGCCCGCCGTGTCCATTTCGTATCGCTCATGCTGTTCGCTCCTCCTGGAGGTTGGTTGAGGTTGGATGTTTATCCTTCGGACCATATCTTTGCAGAATACGCCCGTGGCAAGCATATAAAATGCCGGTCCGCTTCGTCAATAGACTTCGAACGTGCCGTACGGGTTTCGGCGGCGCGGGGCGCTGTTCTGGAAACCAGGAAAGAAATGACGCAGGGGCTCTGGCGCGGGGCAGGAGGGGATTTCAGTTCCGGTTTTGCCCGCGTCCGCGGCATGATGGCGCCTAAAAGCGCCTGTGGGGTATAATGCATTTTCTTGCCTATAACAGGCATAAACACCTACAGGAGGCGGCTGGATGCGGAATGTAAATGTTGCGGCGTTGTTTCTGGGCATGATGTTCGCGTGGAACGCATCGGGGGAGCCGCCGGTATCGCCGTTTCCCGTCGAGGACAAGGCGCAGATGTTCGCGGACCAAGTCCTCGTTCGTGATACACAGGGTATTTGTTTCACCATGCATCCTGGTAAAAAGCATGCGGAAAACCCTGTTCTGAAGGCGGACAAACCCTGGGAAGGATGGCGTGTCGAACTCTACGGCAATGCGATCCGGGATGAAGACGAACATCTCTTCAAGATGTGGTATCTGGGGGAAGAACTGACGGCCTTTCCAAACTATGCCGTCTATTACGCCACCAGCGTCGATGGGGTGCACTGGGAGAAGCCCTTGGCGGACGTGGTGAACACGCCGAAGTATCCACATCATAACGTGGTGATCGCAGACCTTATCTTGCCTTCCGTAATTAAGGACAACGCCGACCCGGATCCCGCAAAACGTTACAAACTCATTGGATGGGATCAGAAACGGGCCGGGTATCACACCTGGATTTCGCCGGACGGGCTTCACTGGACCCCGTTCAGCGAAAAACCATTGTGCCGGGGCGGTGACGTGATTACCGGGTATTACGACGAGCAGCGTGCCTTGTATGTGGCCTTTCCCAAGATCAACGCCACGGTGCGCGGGCATGACCGGCGGGTGTTCTGGCTGATTACCAGTCCCGATTTCAAAACCTGGAGTGAACCCGAGTTGATTATCACGCCGGATTTACGCGACGACGCCTCGTCGCTGGCCCGTATCGAGGAGTCGCGTTCCCTGCTGGATGTGCCGGATAATCCCGCGCTGATGCGCACGGAATTCTATGGTTTGGGCGTATATCCGGCGGAATCCTGCACACTGGCGTTTCTATGGATGCTCACCATCAATAATGATGCACGGTATGGGAATCAGGAAGGCCCGGGAGAACTCCAATTAGCGGTGTCGCGCGATCTGCGGAATTGGGACCGTCCCTTCCGGACCCCATGCGTCCCGCGCGGCAAGCCCGGCGAGTGGGACGGCGGTTTTTTTGAGTGCCAATCGCGCGCGATACGGGTGGGCGATGAAGTCTGGCTCTATTACGGCGCCTCCACCTACACGCACGGAACGCCGTGCCTGTACCGCGAAGAGAACACCGGACGCGGCACAAAGCATACCAGTTCCATCGGCCTGGCCGTCTGGCCGCTGGACCGGTTCGTCAGCGCCGATGCCCCGGCGGAAGGGGGCGTACTCACCACGGTTCCCATCGTCTTCACCGGAAACCGCCTGGAAGTGAATGCACGCACGAAACCGGGCGGCTCCATCTCCGTGGCTATTCTCGATGCCGCCGGGAACCCCCTTCCGGGATATGAAACGTCCGAACTGTTCTCCGGAGACAATCTGCGGCATGTGGTTCACTGGAAAGATTCACCGGATCTCTCGGCCCTGACCGGAAAACCGGTATGCCTTCGGTTTACCCTGAAGAATGCAGAGTTATTCACGTTCGCGTTTCGGAAAAGCTGACCGGCAGTGGAGGTTTCGACGGCTCTTAGCAAAGAATAGGGACCCGGAAAGATATGAACACGTTTATTGCAGTATTTATGCTCATGAGCGCCGCGCATGCCGCTCCACTTACGGCGGGCGCCGCGAAGGTGGACATCACGGACCGGGAGGCTGGTCCGGTTAATGATCCCCTGTATGTTAAAGCCCTTGTGGTAAAGGATGACGCCACAACCGTGGCCATCATTACCGTGGATGCCGTGGCCATTGGAGAAATCGGAAAGATTGGCAACGATTATCTCCCCACGGTCCGCACACGGTTGGAAAAAGAACTTCTTATTCCTCCAACGAATGTTCTGATCAATACCAGTCATTGTCATGGCGTGGTGTGTGCGGAAGTGACCGAACGAACGATTCAGGCGGTGAAGGAAGCGGCGCAAAACATGGTTCCGGTCAATGTGGGCGCGGGCAGCGGCCATGAAGACAGGGTCATGGAAAACGCCGGTTTAGACTGAAGGACGGCGGGGAGGCGGACAGCCGGCATGCCTATTCGCTGCCACCGGACGAGGCCATCGCCGGTGTGGGGCCAATCGATCCGGAAATCGGTGTGCTGCGGCTGGATAGAAAAGATGGCTGGACGTTGGCGGTTGTCTACAACTTCGCATGCCATCCGATCCAGGGGGCTCCGAGTCACGGAAACACGGCGGATATCCCAGGGTTCGCTTCCAAAGTGATTGAAGAGAACTCGAGCGAGGGCGCCCTTGCGTTGTTCCTGCAAGGCTTTGCCGGAGACATCAATCCGGCCCATTACAAAGATACGGACCACCCCCGCGATGCCGAGCCGCTGGGAAATCTGCTGGGGCTGAGCACGTTGCAGGCGTTGCGCAAAATTCAATGTAGAGAGGATGCCCCGTTACGGATTATCCATGAGACGATTGAATTGCCGCGCGCGGACAACACCCAGCGCATTGCACGCATGGAAGCCGAACAAACGAGATTGCTGCACTCCCTCAAGGGCACCAGCCTCAACCTGAAAACCTTTCTTCCCCTTGCAGTGAAATATGGCCTGTCGAGCGCGTTCCCTTCTGATTACGCGCATCGCTATTTGCATGAAGAAACGATGGGCTGGGATTTTCTGAAAAAACTGGATGTGGAGAACCGCGAAAATATGCGGC
>CAYXPO010000313.1:0-6125 GCA_964466925.1 uncultured Nitrospirales bacterium | reverse complement strand
TATTACAAAATCGAGGTATGGCTGCGCTCCAGCGGGCCGGTCAGCGTGCAGCAGGTGTCCAATCTCTTCCGCCGCCATGAATGGGACTACACGGTGGTGTTCGGCAATGAAAAAGACCCGGCCTGCCTGCGGGAACTCCAGGCATTCCTCCGGGCGGCCACAGTGAAACAAAGCCTGACGGAAACCCGCATTGCCGTGCTGCCCAGCCCCTGCAGGATGGTCATGGGGGCTTGGATTGATGAAACGCATCTGCGCGAGCAGTTCGGGGTGGAGTTGGTTTACGTTACCGTGGATCGCTTTGCCGAAATCGCTGGAGGCATCTCCGATGCGGAAGCCGGACAGTATGTGCAATGGTTAAAAGAACACGCGAAAATTACCAACACCCCCGAAGACATGCTGCTGATGTCCTCCAAGCACGCCCTGGCTATGGTGCGGCTTGCGGAAGACCTCGGGCTATCCGGTATTGCACTGGAAGACTTTCACGAGGATTTTTACCGGATTCTGGGGGTACGGCCCCATCTGTATCATCCGCATCTGGGCGAACTCGGCTGCACGGTGGGTCTTGAAGCGGACGTGCCGGGCATTCTCGCCACAATTATCGCGGGGCGCCTCGCCGGGCATATGGCGATGTTCAACGAGTTCTACACCATTGACAAGCACCGTGATTTGGTGCTCATGCATAGGCGATCCCGCCACGTTTGAAGTCACCCCGGACTTGGAATTTGACGAAAGCCAACCTCGCGGCGCATGGATTTCCTATCGCGCCAAACCCGGCCCCATGACGCATTTCAACCTGACGCCGGAACAGGATCACCTGAAAGCCACGGCGTGGACCGGCGAAGCGATTTTCGGACCGCGCCTCATGGAAGGGTACGCCCACATGCTGGTCCGCCCGGATACCGAAGCCCTGCCGCTCTTTCAAAAGATCGTGGAACGCGGCCTAATCCAGCATTGGGGCACGGTCCACGGAAAAATCCTGCCCGAACTTCAACACTTTGCAAAACTCACCGGACTTGATCTGGTGACGTTATAAAGGATGCGCTATGCGGAAAATGATGTGCTATGTGTTCCTGTTTGCCGGTGTGCAAAGCCTCCTGTTTGCCCAGCAATCCACAAAATTCACCGTGGACCCGGTAACACGGTATATCCACATCACCTATACCGTACCGAATGAAGCACCGGAAACCCTGGAAGTGTACTGTTCTTGGTCGCCGGTGGAAAAAGGTGAGTGGCATCCGGCAAAGATAATGCCGTTTGTAAGTGAAACGGCCATGAACCTGGTGCGAACCGAGGAATGGTCACAATGGCTCCAGGGCCATATCGTGGAACGCCGCGCGGCAGGCCTGGAACGCACCGTCGTTTTCAATCCCTATCCGGACGCACAAATCAATGGAGCGGTGAAGATTGATTTTCAGGTCAAGATAAACGCCCCCGATGGAAAAACCCTAAACACCCAGGAACTTCGTATCGCCTGTGGCAATTCGGACGTGGTGTACCTGGAAGACTGGTCCAACCTCCTTCAACAACCACTGCTCACGTCTTCCACCTATGACCGGAAATGGACGTTCCGGACCAACCTTGACCCCGGCGAAGCCGCCACGCTAAACAATGATCTCTACGGCACCTCCCCCGCCGATCTGCCGTTGCCGCAGCTTACCTATCCGCTCGATCTGCAAGGGACCTACGCCCTGTTTGTCTGCACCTCTCCCAAAAACAGCGGTATGCATCTGCGCTTGACGGGAGATGAGCGCGCCGACCTTCTGCTCTCGAAACGGCCCTGCGAGGAAGTGTTCTGGCGTTGGTGCCCCATGGACCGTCAACACCTCGTGCTTAAACAACCCCATGGCTACAAAGGCAGCGCCACCGCCCAGATTGACTATGTGAAACTCGTCCCGCTATCCCCGGAACTTGCCCGGACACTCGATGCGCAATTTGGCGTTCCGGACAAACTCATCGCGGGGTATTGGGAACCCTATTCCTGGGCCTTCTACGACAACGTGCAAAACATGCTGCAGCACCGCGAACAACTCACCGCCTTCCAAGACGCCCGATTCGGCATTGTGGACACGCAAATCGGACGCTTCGGCATGAAGGTGGTCTATGAATCGCGCAAGACCGATCCGCTCTATTATTCGACCATCGGCGACCCGGAGCCGGGAGACAATCACCCGCTTACGGACAACGTGGGCAAAATGCAGCAATTCACCAATACGCTCGATGCCACCGTCCGCTACACGAAAGAATTGGGGCTGAAGGCACACGCCAATTTCGGGGCCAGCAATTGTTATCCCGGTTCACCCCTGCAAGGCGATTTCTCCAAAGCCCACCCGGATTGGATGCGCGGCTCCGCCCTGCGATTTGAAGTCCCTGAAGTGCGCGAATATGCCTTGGGCCTGTTCCGCGAGGCGCTGGAAATCGGCGCGCCGGGCCTCTCCATAGACTTCTGCCGTTATCCCGAAACCGTGGACAACATCGAGACCGGCAACACGTTCATGCAAGCCCTAAGCGCGCTGGCGAAAGAATGTGCGCAAAAACGCGGTGAGCGAGTGCCGGTACTGGTGCGTTTTCCCGGCACGGGCGTGCGGCGCACCGAATTTTTCGATTACCGCACCTGGGCAAAGGAAGGTTGGGTGGATTATCTTTGCCCCAGCAATATCCAGGGCATTCACCTGCACATTGATATGGCCCCGTACCTTGAAGCGGTTCAGGGCACGGCGTGTACGCTCCTGCCGGAACTGGACGGATTGGGTTGGGGCTTGCCCCTGCCCGGGCCGTTCCTTTGGAGGACCAAGCAACTCTACGATCTTGGCGTGCCCGGTTTATACATTTATCAGGCGGATGCCCGCGTGCTGGGCAGGCCCAATGATCGCCGTTGCATGCGGTTACTGGCCAGCAGTGAAGGCGTGCGGCACTGGTGGGAAGAAGACACGCGGTTACGCCCCCAGCGCAGCAAAGGCATCTACCTCTCGTTTCCCGAACATCCGGAAGGAAAGTATCATGGCTACGAACGCATTCGCGTGTGGCTGGAAGGAATCCCCATGGGCGAGGTCGAGATATATCTGGATGATAAACTCGTAACACAGCTTCCAGGTCCGCCCTATATGCTCGGACGGGAAGACTACGCAGACGACACCATCATCCCCTCAGGCGATCACCAATTGCGCATCCGCGCCAAGGACGGCGCCGCCTGGCTCGAACAAACCTTCTCCCTCCACGGGGGATAACGTTGTAAAAAAATCCGCCATGGGTGAAACTTCTTTGGAGTGCGGGAGCTTGCTCCCGCTTTGGATTAAGTTCTCAAAATTGAGAAAGCGGGAGCAAGCTCCCGCACTCCAAAGCGAAATGGTTCAGGATTACAAAAACTGCATCAGAACCGGTGCATCACGCCGCCGCTGGGGAGTTTCGGGAAGAAATAGGTGGATTTCTGAGGCATGGCTTCCCGCGCGTCTGCGCAGGCGCATACTTGGTCCGGGCGCGTGGACCGCAAAATGAACGCCAACCCCGCCGCTCCCGAATGGACGGCCTCCATCGTGCTCTTGTCATCATGATCGTACGTAAGCACCGTGCCTTCCGGAATGCCCAAAATCTGTTCCAATATGCCCCGGTGCAGCACGGCCACATCCAAATCACGCCACGCCGGGCCATGGTCGTCCCCGAGCAATTCAATGCGGTCCACGTCTTTAAGCGTCAGCACAAAATCACCGTATCCGTGAATGGCCACGCCCAAGGCGTTCCGGGCGTGTGTACGCTTTACCGCCAGCGCCAGATCGCCCTCTTCCTTTTCCACCTCAAACCATTTCTTTAAGGAACGGAGAAACGCGGCCGGATCAAACCCTTCCGGCTTGGCCATGAGCCGGTGCGTTGGGTAAATTTTCAGTCCGGGATCATCCATGGGCACCAGCCCCATCATCACATAATCGTACGCCTGCGAACCCTTCCGGCGTTCTTTTTCACGACGATCATCACGATAGAGCCCCGCCGTGCGGAACCGGTGATGCCCATCCGCGATATAGAGAATCTTGTCTTCAAAGAATTCCGGAATTTCAACCGTGGCCGGCACCCGCCACACCTCCACCTTCACCCCGTCCATCGTCTGCGCCGCGAGATCCGCCGGACGTTCATTCATTTGGTCCAGGAAAGGCGTCAATTCATGCGAGGGGTCTTTATAGAGGCCAAAGACCGGCTCCAAATTCGCATTCACCGCCTCCATCAGCTTCAGGCGGTCTTCCACCGGTTTCGGGAAGGTGCGTTCATGCCCCAAAACAATCTGCTCGCCCTCTTCCGGCAGCCGGACCGTCGCAAAAATACCACGCCGGGTATACATCGCCCCTTCAATCCCTCGGAACGTTTGACGCACCAGATAAAACGACGGCTCGCCATCCTGCATCAACACCCCCTCCTCCAACCAGGCGTCAAGATAATTCGCCGCCGATTCATACTTATTCAATCCGCCCCGCGCCTCCGGAAGCATCAGGTGCACCATGTTATACGGGCCTTCCGCCGCCAGACGCGCACGCTGTTCCGGCGATATCACGTCATACGGCGGCGTCATGACATGGTCCAGAGACCCTGTCTTCTCCGGTACAAACCGCACCCCGCGAAATCCTCGTACGTCAACCATGTCTGTTCCCTTCCGTATTAGGTAAAATGCACGCGCATACTGTAATTTCCCTATTCTATCGGCCCGCCGGGGGTGAGGTCAAAAGACTGATTCTAGCATTTTTCATAAATTTGCAATTGGTGTTCCTTTTTTGCTATAAACAACACATCGGGTAGTTTTTGCGTTGTAATTTAGTGCGTTTGAAATAGGAGGCTGTGCGTATGCGTTCCGATCAAGCTCAGGGTGCCAATTCTTCAGACACTTCTACGGCAGGACCGTTTCAGGAACAATTCGACTGGATAGTGCAACAAATTGAAGAGATTCGATCCAGGGGAAATTCAACTCAAAAGATTGATACTTCCCAGGCAACACGTTCTCGGGAACTTGAACCCAAGGTGCATGACTGGATGTTTGCGTCCGATGATTGGTGCAATGTTATCAGTATATTGGGTGACAGGGGAATGGGTAAAACCACTCTGATGGCCAAGGTTATCCGTCATTTGGATAATACACAACAGGATATTGTTCTGAATCCTATTCAACCTGAACGCTTTGGAAATGATGATACCTTGTTGGGCTGGGTTTTAGCGGGTCTTGAAGATTGGGTTGAATATTGCTGCTATCATAATGAGGATTGTTTGCGGAATAGCCTTGGTAAACCTATCAGACCTGAAGATTGGGATGAAAAGCAGATAGTAAAACACACGGAAGATTTACGGGGTAAATACAGGAACTTATGCCGCATCGCGGGCAGGACTTCCGGCAATTTTCGCGAGAGCCTCCGCGCGCGAGAAGCAGACCCCTATCAATTCGGTGAAGAAAGCGCACGTTTGAACGCCGACGGGTATTCCCTTCGTGAAAAAATGCATACTTTCACGAATACCTTGCTTGATTCTATCAAGTTATTTGATAAACGAAAAGAACAGGCATTAGTTGTAGTGCCCGTTGACGATGCGGACTTATTGACAAAAAACGTTCTGTCGCTATTTCGCGACATAATGCTTCTCTTAGGACACCCGCGAATTTTGGTGTTCGTGGTTGGCGATCTCCAAACCTTCATGTACGCACTGCAAAATGAAATTCTTGATCCCGCCAATGATCTTCCAAATGAAAGCTTGCTAGACACACCGCTCAGCAGCCTTGAAAATTTCAAAAATGAGCACGTAAATGCGCTGCTCAATAAATATCTGCCCAAGCATTTGCGTGTCAATTTGCCAAAGCTCTCGCTCTGTGAACGGCTGCTTTTTACACCACTTACCGAAAAACAGACTGAAAAGCAGACGCTATTGGAGCTTTTCAAACAAATCTCTGTCGAGCCTGCTCAAAAACAATCTTCGGTCTCATCAGCATCATTTCCTCAAAATACTCAAAACAAAATGACCTTGGCTCACTATTTTGATCTCAGTATGCGAAAATATCCCGATATATGTCGTGTGGAATTGTCAAACATTTTTTCTGTCAATACATTGATTCTTGAGAGTACCGTATTCACGGGCTAGTTGCCTTCGGTCTGTTCGGATTTAAG
>CAYXPO010000312.1:0-6129 GCA_964466925.1 uncultured Nitrospirales bacterium | reverse complement strand
ATTGGCGCGGCATCGCCAGCGTGTGTTGGTGGACCGGGTGGCATTCGCCGCGCTGGGCATTGTCATGACCGCCGCCGCCGCCGCCATCTGGGGGCTCACCCATCAGAATGTGCGCAACCGCCGCCGGGAGATTGGCGTGCTGCGCGCGCTGGGTGTTCCGGGCGGGCGGATCGCCCTGCTGTTTTTCGGGAAAATCATCGCGTACGCGGCGCTGGGCGCGCTGGCGGGATGCGCCTTGGGCCGTCCCCTGGGGCATGCGCTGAATGTATCCGACGTCACGCTGACCATTCCGCCCAAATTGCTGTTCACCATCCTTGTATGCACGCCGCTGGCGGCCCTGCTGTTCGCCCTGCCGCCCATTCTCGGCGGACTGTTGCAGGAACCGGTGAACGTGCTGGGAGACCGCGAACCATGATCCGGCTGGAAAACATCAGCAAGCATTACACCCGCGGCGGGGAAGTGGTGAAGGCGCTGGACGATGTTTCGCTGCACATCCAGAAAGGCGCCCTCGCGCTGGTGCACGGTCCGTCGGGCAGCGGCAAGAGCACGATGATCCACTTGATCGCGGGGCTGATGCGCCCCACCTCGGGACGCTTGTTCATTGTGGAAAAAGATATCGCCTCGTTCTCCCCGGCGCATCGCGCGGGCCTGCGGGCGCACCGCATCGCCGTCGTGTTCCAGATGTTCCATCTGCTGCCCTATCTCAACGCGCTGGAAAACGTGCTCCTGCCCACCTTGGCGCGGCGCAATCCCGAGGCCGTCGAGCGCGCCTATGAACTGCTCGTGGCGCTGGGCTTGGCCCACCGCGCCGCCCATCTGCCCGCCGAACTGTCCGTGGGCGAACGCCAGCGCGTGGCCATGGCGCGCGCCGTATTGAACCGCCCCGAAATCATCCTGGCCGACGAACCCACCGGCAATCTCGACGAAGAGAGCGCGGGGCTTGTCCTGGGTCTGCTGGAACGTTCCCGGGCGGACGGCGCCACCATCCTGCTGGTCTCCCACCAACACCTTCACCGCATCCACCCCGACATCACCTTCGAACTCCGCGGCGGACGGCTGATGATGCGGGAACCGCGTCTTTGTCCTGCACCATAAGGGGCAATTCGCGAACGTGCCGGATATTTGCTATTCTTTTCCGTGTATTGGCGTGTAAATGGACATAATTCATAACAGGTATTCAGACATGTTGGATTATACTCATCCCGATGTGCGTTTTGCCCTGGACACCGTGCAACAGGCGGCGCGGTTGTGCCAGCGGATTCAAGCCGGCATGGCCATGCTCAATCTGACGAAAAGTGATTTCTCCCCGGTGACCGTGGCGGACTACGCGGTGCAGGCCTTTGTGGGGCAGGCCTTGTCCGTGCATGATCCGGAGGCGGTGCTGGTGGGCGAGGAAAATGCCGGCGCCCTGCGCCAGGACTCCGGCCGGAAGGTGCTGGATGTGGTGGTGCAGTTCGTGGCCAAGACAATCGGGGAGGTTACGCGGGAAGAGGTTCTGGCGTGGATAGATCGCGGCGGGGCGGAAGCGGCGGACCGCTACTGGACGCTGGACCCCGTGGATGGCACCAAGGGCTATTTGCGCGGGGGGCAATACGCCGTGGCGCTGGCGTTGCTGGAACACGGCGAAGTAAAGCTGGGCGTGCTGGGATGCCCCAACCTCGGTGAGAATTGTGCCCCCGTGGCGTGGGGATGCGGCGCGATACTGGTGGGACAGCGCGGCGAAGGCGCGGCCTATGCCATGATGGACACGGCCCCGTGGGAGTTTAAGCCCTTGCACGTGTCGGACTGCCGGGATGCCGCCCAGGCGCGCATCCTGCGTTCCTTTGAGTCCGGCCACACCAACGCGGAAGATACCACCGCCATTGCCCAGCGGCTCGGCACTTCCGCGGAACCCGTGCTCATGGACAGTCTCGCGAAATTCGCCGTGCTGGCGGCGGGCGGCGGCGAAATGATGTTCCGCCTGCCCCCGAAAGACCGTCCGGACTATGTGGAAAAGATTTGGGACAATGCGGCGGGGGCGGTGATCCTCGAAGAGGCGGGCGGACGGGTCACGGACATCCTGGGCAAGCCCCTCGATTTCACCACCGGAAGACTGCTGACCAACAACTCCGGCATCTTTGCCTCCAATGGCTGGCTGCATGAAGAAGGGCTGAACGCGATTAAAGCGATTCTAGGGTGTTGAGGCAATCTCATTGTAGCGTTTGAATCGTTCTTGGATATTGCCGGGAACACCGTCCCGAAGGGAGCGGGCTTCGCTGAGGCTCGGATCGAGACGGAGGGCGGTGTCGAGGTAGGTAAGGCCGGGGAACCACTGCTGTTTTTCAAGAAAACGGCGCGCCTCATCCAGGTAGGTCTGCGCAAGCGCGGGTTTATTGGGCAGGGGTGTTCCAAAGCCGCAAAGGGCGTGCCGTTTGAGGAGGGGAAGGTATTGGGTTTGCAGTGCGGGGGGATCCCAGCTCAGGTCGCGGAGATACAGGCCGGCTTCGTGTCCGGCGAGGATGGCCTGCCAGCCCATGCGCTTCCATCGGGCATTGTCTTCCCACGGGCGGTTGGTGTAAACAACCCCGAAGTTCGCGCCAAGTAACAGAAGAATGCCCGTTATGGCGGCGGCCCATTGGGGGCGCGTGGCAAGTTTCGGCAACCGGGAGCGAAGATGTATGGCGAGGAGTCCGAACAATGCGCACCAAAAGAGCGCGTTGGTGGTCATGTAACGCGAATTGAGGCCTTCCTGCGGGCCGAATCCGCTGCGCCCGATGCCGGTCACGAGCGCGCTGCCCACGGCAAAGGCCGCGATTCCCAGCCAAGGCGCGGCTTCGGTGAAGGTCAGGGTTCTGCGTTTCCAGGCATGCCCCAACAACACCAGAAAAGCGACGATGCCTGCGATGCCGGGAATGAAGTGGAAGGGTCCGCAGGGATGAGGCGGGCCGCCATGCCAAGGCGGCGTGGAAAAGATCGCCACGACTGGGCTGCCGAGATACAACACGACATAGCCGATGTACGCCATGGGCGCCTGCAACAGGGCGGTGAGCGGCGGGCTTACGCCAGGCTTGTGATACGCCACGAAGTAGGATTCGATCACGAGAAAGGCCGCCACAACCCACAATATCCCGCGAAGGATTTTTTGTTCCCGGGCGAGTTTCGGCATGACCAGCAACGCGGGCAAAGCGGCCACCCAATAGAGAATTCCGTTGGCAAAGGAATAACTGGCCACGATACCCATGAACACGGCGGACGCAAACCCGTACCAGCCCAGCGCGGGATGCGACAGCAATACGATGCCCGAGGTGACGGCGAACGTACACAGCAGCACGGTGAGTTCCAATCCCCAGGCCCAGTTTTCCATTTGCGCCCAGGAAAACACAAAAAACGCCAGCACCGGAACCACCCACCAGGGCCGTTGTCCGTTAGCGGACGTTCTCAAGGCGGTCCAGGCCATGAATAGAAACGAGCCGATGCCGCAGAGGACATTCGCGGCAAGCACATAGTTCACATTCCAATTGGATGGCAAGGCCAGGGCGAGCATGATGAGGCGCGGGAAGAGCGGACGATGCTCGTTGTGCTGCGCCCACAACTCGATGAAACGAAGCTGGCCGGTCTTGGCATGGTCAATGAGCGGTGCAATGAGCATTTCATCCCAATAGGGAAAATTCAAGCCGTATTGCGGCAGTTTGCAGAGCAGCACGCCCAGCGGCACCGCCGCCAACACCAGCGAAAGGAGCATCCCCGCGCGGGAGGAGGATTGATGTGTTTGTTCATCCATGCGGTGATTCCTCGTTTGGTAAAGAGGGAGCCAGCGTACCGCCCCTCTCCGTCATTTGGCAAGAAAGGCTTTTATCGCCCGGATGAATTCCGGGCGGAAGATTGCGGTGGCATGGGTGGCGCCGGGAATCACCACGCATTGAATGGCGCCGACGGAGTTTTTCAAGTCCTGAAGCCCGTTGAACAGAAAATCCCCGTCGCCAATGACCGTGAGCGCGGGCACGGTGTTGTTTTTAAGGTCCGTATCCGCAAGGGTCAATAGCGGGCCGCTTTTCGCGAGGGCCGACAAGGCGCCGATATCGTTCACACACCGGATGGCGATGGATTCGAGACAACCCGAAAAATTGCCTTGGGGCAGCGCGCGCAGATAGGCCCCGGGACCGGTGAAGGGTTCATAGCGCTTGCAGATGTTTTCCAGGATATGGGCATCGGGCGTATTGGGGCGGATGTATTTGATGCCGCAGGGCAGCGCGGTGAGGAAGCGTTCCGGGTGGAGCGCGAGCAATTTGAGCGTAATCATGGCGCCCATGGAATAGCCGAGAATATGCGCCCTTTCGATTTTGAGATGGTCCATCAGCCGGACCACATCGTTGACGAGTTCCAGGCCGTATTTCTCCGGTTCAAGGGGTTTTCCGCTCCGGCCATGGCCGCGCACATCCATTGCGATCACCCGGTGGTCCTTGGCCAGTTCCTTCAGCACGCCGGGAATCCGCCAATTAAGGTCTTTGTTGGCGCCATATCCGTGGATCAACACCACCGGCGCGCCCTTTCCTTGATCGGTGTAATGGATGGGCACGCCATTGGACTCAAAAAAACGGCCCTTGACCTGATGCGTTGCGTACAGAAAGAACCCCGTCAACCCGGCCGCAAGCAACACCAAAAAGATCGCGGCCCCAAGGAGTATTTTCTTTTTCATCCCGCCCTCCTCTTCGCACGTGCGGACTTTGTTATACTATGCCCGTCTTCACAATGGCAAAATGTTGTGAAAATCCGGTCACCGGCGGATTGAACGAGAGAGCTGTCCGCCAATAACAGCGCAATGCCGTGAGAGAGAGGTTACAGTATGGACCAACGGTTTATGGTGGTGGATTTGCATTCGCATCCCACGCTGATGACCTACATGTTCGGGACGAAATTCTGGAAAACCCATCATCCGCCGGTCTGGTTTTGCCCGTGGTCCATGCGGGTGGACATGGATGCGATCCTCGAGGGCGGCGTGAAGGTATTCACCTGCACCAGCTATGTGCTGGAACGTGATTTGTTCGCCGATGTGTGGCCGCTGCGCATCATCGCCGCGCTGTATCCCCGGGGCCGGCACATTGCCACCGCGCCCATGGAGCAATTGGCGCGTGAATACCTGGACGCCGCGGAGAACATGGTGGAAGAGACGCGGCGGCGGCGCGGGGACATTATCGAAGTGGCGCGCAGCGTGGCGGACATGGAGCGCATCACCGGCGCGGGAAAGGTCTGCATGCTGCACGCCATCGAGGGCGCGCATCAACTCAATGGCAATATTGACATGGTGGATGAGTTGTTTGAACGGGGCGTGTATCAGATGATCCTTCCCCACTTTTACCCAAATACGGCGGGCGGATGCGTGGACCTGATAATCAAGGACCTCAAGCCGCGCTTTTCCCTTCTAAAGGGATGTTTCGATCCCAAACGCCAAAACACGTCCGGCCTGACTCCCTGGGGCCGTGATCTCGTCGAGAAACTGTTGGACATTGGCATCCTCGTCGATCCAACGCACGGCTCCCGCGAAATGCGCCGCCAGGTCTTCGAAATGGTGCGCATGAACTCGAAGAAGCGTCCGGCCATCATGTCGCACGTCTGCGTGCCCTGCCTGGACCCGGAAGGCATGGGGCCGTTCCCCGAGGAAATCCGTGCGATTGCGGACACCGGCGGCGTGATCGGGCTGATGATGTACACCCATCGTGAAAAGGGACAGGGGGGCAGCGGCAGCGGCCTGGAATTCGTCCTCAACGGCATCGAGCACCTCATCCAGCACGGCGGCGAAGACGTGGTGGGGATCGGCTCCGACTTTGACGGCACCACCGGCATGCCCAAGGATCTGATCTCGCCCCGCGCCTACAAAGACCTCCGGGAAGCCCTGCTGCGCAAATACTCGGACGATCAAGTGGAAAAGTTCCTGTCCGGAAACGCATTGCGCGTTATCAAAGCCGGGTGGGGAAAATAAAAGCCGGTCATTTCGCCCCCCCAAAAAGGGTTGGTTGAAAAATTGAGTGGTAAAAGCACGCAATTGCGTGGTATAAGTATGCATTATGAGTATGCTCCCTGATATTTTGAGTTCCCGGACCCGGGCCGAGTTGTTCAGGTAGTTGTTTGCTTTTCCGGAGGCGGAACTTAATT
>CAYXPO010000311.1:0-6147 GCA_964466925.1 uncultured Nitrospirales bacterium | reverse complement strand
GAACCCTGCTTGCCCACATAGAAGACACCACACGGGGGATGGCAGCGCTGGCCCTGGGCGCCATACGTGATGCCGGCGCCTATGATACCCTTGTGCACCTTCTTTCAGAGGATAAGAGCGACTATACACGCCGCTGTGTTGCCTTTGCCTTGGGCGATATGATGAACACCGATGCCCTTGTTCCACTCAAAGCGGCTAAAGAGAAATCAATCGATCCCTTGGTGAGGGGCAACATTGATAATGCCGTGGATCGGTTAACCTTTCTCAAGGAAAATGAAGCTGCGGAAGGCAAGGCCAAGGCGGTGGTTGAGGGAATCTGGATCATTGCGGGAACTGGGCCAAACCAGAAAGAGCGCATTGAGCGTGCGATGAAGTGCATAAACTGCGCGGATGAAGCAACACGACTGCAGGTTTATGCCAAAGCCCTCGAAAGCCCATCCCAGTTCGTACGAAACTCCGCGATGGTCGCCGCAATCACGAATGGTGAGACCATCAAGGTGGATGAGAAAGATCAGCAGTATTTCGAAAAAATCAGAAACCTTGTGGGCAAGTAAGCGATTCGGCTGAATCGAACAGAGAAAAGCTCGTATCTGAATAGATGTCCACGCTGCTGGTGTCAGTCGTTCATTTTTCCGGAAACCGCTGTTTGGACGATTCGTTTTGATCACGCACAGCCTTTTCCCAGAAGGGCCAACCGCGTTTCTGATCAAGTTGATACCGGCTGCGGGCCACGTAATCGCGCAGTTCTTCCATGCCATATTCATGGGCAAGGGCGCGCGCGCTTACTCCCGAACGTTTCGCTTTGAACACAAACCACGCTTCACGATCCAGCCATTTTTCCTGAAAAAGGTCTTCCGCGTGTTCTTTCAGCAGTTTCTCGCGCTGGGGCATATTAAAATCCTGGTGAAAGATGCAGCGATCCAGATCGAGTGTAACCCGTGTAACATTGATATCGCTGCTTTTTTCATACACGAGCAACTCGCCCGTGATGTCGTAGACATGGCAATCCGCGCGCATGGTCGAGGAAACGATGTAATAGTGGTTGGTGATGGCTTGCGCCTGCAGGGACATCCCCGCGGAATAGGCGCTGCAAAAAAGCACCAGTTCCGCGCCTTGATCGCCCAATCGCTGCCAGACTTCCGGGTAATTGGCGTCAAAACACACCGCAAACCCAACTTTTCCAAAATCCGTCTGAAACACCGGCGCCTCCTCTCCTACATGTACCGGCGGCTTCAGATCATATTCCGACCAGAAAGGGAATACCTTGTTGTAAATACCCGCCACCCTGCCTGCACGATCCAAAAGGACGACCGAGTTCAACCGCTTATCGCCTTCCGTGCGGTCCATCGCGCAGGCGATATAGGTGCGATATCTTCCCGCCAACTTCGCCATCGCTTTGACCAGAGCACCCTCCACCGTTTCGGGATGCTCCTGACCGGTGCACGTTTCCGGCAAGACAATCATATCCGCCCCCTGCGCCGCTTCTTTTTCCACCAAGGGAATAATTTTGTCCACCGTTCGCGGGCTAAACCCGATGCTGACCACCCGCACCGGACGCCCCACCGGCGGTTCTTGCGCCACGGCCATGCCGGTTGACAGTACCCCTGCTATCAGCATTCTGAACACTGTGACCATTGTTTCTTCCTCCTGGAAGCAACTGAACTCTACTCAGTAATCGGCCTAATCTTGATAGTGCGGTATTCAATGGCACCACCATAATCCTGCAACGCGATGTGTCCCTTCAGTGCAAGACCCCACGTACCCTTTCCGTAGGCCGTCCAGTAATACTTGCTGGTTTTCACGTGAGCCCGCCAGAGTTCACTGTCAACCTCGTATTCCAGCAGTTTTACGCCGTTCATCCAATGTTCCACATGCTTGCCCTTGGCCACAATGCGCGTCTGATTCCATTCCCCCACAGGCCGCGTCACATCCTTGGCCGGGGCGAATACCGCATAACAGGCCCCGGCGGAAGCCATCGGATTAAGTCCGTCCATGTGGCCTTTGTTGTCCAAAATCTGATACTCGGCCCCGGATTCCCACACGTTGTCATAGTCTTCGGTGGCGCGGTACATCACGCCGCTGTTGCCGCCCTTGGTCATTTTCCATTACAGCGCCAGTTCAAAGTCGCCGTATTGCTCGACTGTAACAATGTCACCCACGGACTCATCCTTCTGATGGCGTGACAACAGCGAGCCGTTCTCCACTTTCCAACTGGCGGGCATTGCCGTAGACTTGTACCCCCGCCATCCCGTGGTGGTCTTTCCGTCAAAGAGCAGTTTCCATCCGGCGTTTTTCTCTTCCTGGCTCAGCGTGTTGGGTTCCTGAGCGCACGCCGCCTGCAACATAACAAAGAACAGTGCAAATAGCACACCTGAAAAAAATACAGTTATGCGACGTGGCAGGATCATTTTGGGTATCTCCGTAATAAAGCCTTTTTCATTGGTTCTCCATTCCACACGAAACTTATGTGGCATTCTTTGCTTACCCTAACGCCTGAGCGGCCTCGCGATCCACAAAATAAGACACCTCTTGATGCAGCCACATCAGTGAGGCGGGGAACCGGGTGGTGAGTTCGCCCGTTGCCAGGCGCGCCACCGCTTCGGCCTTGCCTGAACCATTTACCACTAGAATGATTCGGCGGGCCACCAGAATTTCGCCCATGCCAAGGGTCAAGCCGTGCGTTGGTATGCCCTGTGCGGCCTCGAGCATGGCATGGCGCAGAGTGGACGCACCGGTTGGGTGGGCCAGGGCGGTCAGGGTATCCGCGGGATAATTCAGCCCCACATGACCATCCGCACCCATGCCCAGGATGGCAATATCCAATCCCCCCAACTCCCGAATGCGCTGCCTCACCCGGGCGCATTCCAGCGCAGGGTCCGGCGCATCGCTTACGAATCCCTCGTACCGGTCTCGTGTCACCCCCCACGGCGTCAGGATATGTTTCTGAATATAGACTTCGCAAGTGGATGGATCGTCCATGGGGAGCCCCCCCCATTCATCCAATTTCACCACCCGGATATGTGCGAGTTCCTCACGGTGCTCCGCAAGCACGGCATAGACTCCGATTGGGCTGGCCCCTGTCGCCACACAGATCACACTGTCCGGTTTCCGCCGCACCACCTCCAGCACACACTCCGCCGCTGCATGGCACATTTCCTCATAGGTCCCGTGAATCACGGCATTAGCCAATTGTTGACACATCATTTGCTTCGCTCCCGTGTTGAATTGAAACTTTTTCGGCCCTAGTATACCGGAAGGAATAATTAGTGCCGCACCAAACGTTATCATGACCAGCGGTGATTTCGCATCAGGTTATGAATAAGCCGAAACGGAATGGCGTAATGAAACGAAACTGGGTGATCGTGATGCTGGCGGTGGCAATCCTGGCCTTGTGTACGGGAGGCGGTCTTGTTGCCTGCCACACCATGGGAGGAGAACGAATCATGCTTAGTGTAGGCGCACCCGCCCCGGATATTGTCTTTTCCCAACCCCTGGACGACGGCACTGTGAAACTCTCTGATTACCGGGGAAAGAAAAACGTGGTGCTGGCCTTTTACCCCAAGGCGTTCACGCCGCATTGCACGCAGCAGATGTGCGGTTACCGGGACCGCATGAATACTTTCCGGGAGGCGGATACGGTGCTTATCGGCATCAGCCTGGATACTCCGGACAAGAGCCGCGCCTTCAAGGATCAATATCATCTGCCGTTCCCCGTGGTGGCCGACCCGGATCGGACTATTGTGCGGACATACGGTGTGCCCGTAATGAACTTGATATTCGTCAAGATGGCCAAGCGTTCGATATTTCTGATTGACAAGGAAGGCACACTCCGGTACATCAACCGCGGGTACAATATCACGCGGGATGAACCCGTGCTGCTGGAGGAAGTGAAGCGGCTCACGCCGGGAAGTTGACCGGGGCGAAGAACATCGGGGACCCTTGGCAAGGGGTTGACTTTGTTGCGCGGTGAGAGAGCCGGGAGCTATGCTGTGGAGTAAATGAACAGCCAAGGGGAGAATAGACCATGGCGTATGTGCAGCTTGTGATGTGTGTGGCTTTGGTGTTGAGTGCCGGAGTGGCGGGTGCCCAAACGATTCCCGTGCCGAATGCCTCGTTTGAAACGGGCGATGCCGGCCCCGCGCAATGGACGCTATCCGGGGGGTCGGGAACCTGGCTCACGGAGGGCGCGGAAGGAGCGCATGCGATTGCCGTCACGGGCACGGGGGCGCCCGGCGACACGAATTTCTGGCGTTCGGAGGCCCTGCCATTGGAACCGTTCACAGTATACCAATTGCGGTTCAAGGCGCGGCGGATAGAAGGCGCCGGGGGGTCCCCCATCAGCGGTCCGGCCTTTTGCAACCGTGATTTGGGCGAACTCACGAATGAATGGCGATCGTACGCCTCCATTTTTGTCACCCCCAGCACCCTTGCCCCTGAAGAATCCTATATTCGCTTCGGACAGTGGGAAGTGAAGGGGACCGTGGCCTATGATGCGATTGAATTGGTGCGGGTGCAGCCGGTCTACACGGAACGAAACGGCCTTGTATTGGGTGACGGGGAGTGTGTTCACGGGAAGGAATACACTTTCACGGCGCCGTTGCTGCGGACTTCGGCCAATCATGCACGCCCGCTGGCGGAGAATGGTTGTTCATTCAATGCGCCGCGTTGGGGTTTCAATGGAGGCCATGCACTGGTGTACCGGCACCGTGTGGACCGTCTGGCGCAGCAGAGCGCCTCGGTGGAAGTCAATGTGGGGAATTACGGTTCCGGCGCGCTCTTGATTGAGGCGGGCGCCGACGGGAAAAACTGGAAATCACTGGGCACGATGGAAAGTGCCAAAACCAGTTCGTTTGCGGTTCCCGCGGAACTGTTGCCGGGGAATGAAATCTGGATACGCCTGAGCGTCCGGGAAGGCTCCCTGCAAGTGCATGGTTACCGGTATTGCGCCGTGCTGCAAAAAGACGCCGGGGATTGGACGGGGTCCACGCATTTTGTGGCTGTTCCCCAGCAGGACCCGCGCCTGCATGTGGTTATTGAAGATTTGGGCGAAGGAATCCCGGGCGGCAAGAACATTGTCAAGGCGCGGGTGATTAGTTTGACCAATCAGAAAGTGACACTGCATCCGGCATTGACGCTGACCCCCGAAACGGGAGAGCCGCTGCGCTTTGCAGGCCCCAAACAATCCATCCGGCGGGTTTTACAGAAAGACCGCGATTCCGGGAAAGAAAAAGATGTCTCTGCCACGGCACGCGTGCAAATTCCGTATGCCTTTTCCAGCGCCGGGACGCTGCGCATGCAGTTCAGTCTGGGGAATGAGACACCGTTCAGGGCGGAAACCCTGCTGGAGGTGGCTGGACTCTTTGACGCCTCCTATGGGGAAACCCTGCCGCAATCCTCGAACGGCGTGGGCCTGTGGTGGGCGTCGTCCGGCTGGAAAATCAGCCGGCAACGGCCCCTGCCAAAAGCGAGAGGGGAATGCCTGCGGATTCAAACGGCCAAAAACGAAATGGAAGCCGCGCAGTTGGTGGTGCGGCCCAGCGCGTCCCTGAAAGGATTTACGGCCCAATGCGGCGCGTTGAAGGGGCCAAACGATGCCGTCATCCCGGAAGAATGCGTCGAGGTGTTGCGGGTGCGGTATGTCAATGTGACCCAGCCGACGGATCAGATGGGTGCCGCCGCGCCGTGGCCCGATCCCCTGCCCCCGTTCAAAGGGGCCATGGACCTCGCGGCCAACCAGAATCAGCCCTTGTGGGTGCGCGTGAAACCGCCCGCAACGGCGGCGGCGGGCGAGTATACGGGGGTTATCCATCTTTCGGCGGATCATTTCGAGAAGGACGTGCCGATTACGGTAACGGTGTTCGATTTCACCCTGCCCGATACGATGACCTGCACGACGGCCTTCGGCTTTGGCCACAAACGGGCCTTTGACTACCAAAAGGTGACCGACCCCGCGCAGCAACGGGAAGTATATGACAAGTATCTGACCGCTCTGGCGGCCCATCACATCGGGCCGTATAACCCGGCGGCGCTCGATCCATTTAATGTTACCTGGGACAAACTCTCCCCCGCCTTTGATTGGACGGCTTGGGACGCGGCAATAGCCAAGGCCTTCGAACACTATCATTTTAACGCCTTTATGGTGTCTTT